>ONUG01000115.1 GCA_900320965.1 uncultured Bacteroidales bacterium
TGGAGCGCAAGAAGTATAACCCTTACCTCCACAGGGTCACTGTCCACCGCGAAATCAAATAAGGAGATTAAGTTATGGCAAAGAAAGCAGTCGCTACATTCGCCGCTAAGGCCGGCGCCAAGAGCATGGTGAAGTGCATCCGTATGGACAAATCCCCCAAGACCGGTGCTTATTTCTTCACTGAGCAGCTCGTCGAGACTGAGAAGACCAAAGATTTCTTCGACGGCAAGAAATAATCGTCGCGGAGTAGATTTTTAAGGTGCGGATGTCAGTTGACATCCGCCTTTTTTTATTTACCCCGAATTTGTGTATATTTGTAAGATTACAATTCTAGAGTCATGGGACTGTTTGACAAAGGTGTTAAAAAGACTAAAGAAGGCTTCTTCCAGAGGCTTTCAAGGGCGCTTGTCGGCAAATCTAAAGTCGATGATGACGTTCTTGACGCGATTGAGGAGGCTCTCGTCGCGACTGACATGGGTGTGGACACCACGCTTAAGATTGTCGACAGTCTTGAGGAACGTGTCGGCAGGGACAAGTACATGTCGATGGATGAGCTGACCTCGATGCTGCGTGAGGAGATCGGAGATCTGCTGGATGTCGAGGGCTCTGAGACTTTGGGCGAACCTTTTGATCTTACGAAAAAGCCTTTGGTCGTGATGGTTGTTGGAGTCAATGGTGTCGGTAAGACGACGACTATCGGTAAGCTTGCTTCCAGGTATAAGGCCATGGGGAAGAAAGTTATCGTCGGTGCGGCTGATACATTCAGGGCCGCCGCCGTCGAGCAGCTTGTCATCTGGGCCGAAAGGGCTGGGGTTGACATCGTGAAGCAGGGGATGGGGGCTGATCCGGCATCGGTAGCCTACGACACTGTGAAGTCCGCCGTGGCCAGGGGCTCTGATGTTGTCCTTATCGACACCGCCGGGAGGTTGCATAACAGGATCGACCTTATGAATGAGCTGACCAAGATCAGGAATGTGATGAGGAAGGTGATTCCCGACGCCCCGCATGAGGTCCTGCTTGTCCTGGACGCTTCGACCGGCCAGAACGCTTACCAGCAGGCCAAGGAGTTCTCCAAGGCCACCGACATCACCTCGCTGGCTGTCACAAAGCTTGACGGGACCGCCAAGGGTGGAGTTGTGATCGGAATTGTCGACCAGCTCAAAGTCCCTGTGAAATTCATCGGGATAGGTGAGGGGGTCGATGACTTGAAGGTTTTCGACAAGAAAGAGTTCGTGAACTCGTTATTCTCAAAGGAAGATATTGATAAATAAATAATTATGAAGCTCTCTTACAATTGGCTGAAAGATTATCTCGAATTTGACCTGACTCCGTCGCAGATCGCTGACGCGATGACGGACATAGGCATCGAAGTAGACTCCGTGGAGGAGCAGGAAGAGATTCCTGGTGGCCTGGCCGGTGTGGTCGTGGCTAAAGTGGTCGAGTGTGAGCCGCATCCGGATTCCGACCATCTGCATGTCACTAAAGTTGATGACGGTACCGGTGAGTTGCTGGGTGTCGTCTGTGGCGCGCCGAATGTGGCTGCGGGACAAAAGGTCCTTTTCGCTCGTATCGGGACCGTACTTCCTGGTGATTTCAAGATAAAGAAGTCCAAGATCCGTGGCGTCGAGTCTTTTGGTATGATTTGCGCCGAAGACGAGCTCGGTATCGGTGAGGACCATGCCGGAATCATGGTACTTCCGGATGACGCGGTCGTCGGTACTCCCGCCAAGGAATATCTCCATCTCAAGACTGAGGCTGTCATTGAGTACGAGATCACGGCGAACAGGGTTGACGCGTCTTCCCACATCGGAGTCGCGAGGGATTTGTACGCCTGGATGCGTCTGAATGATATTCCTTGCTCTTTCAAGTATCCTTCCATCGAAGATTGGAAAGATGGTGAAGGAAATGGGATTCCCATTGACGTTCAGGACCCTACAGCGGCCCCGAGATATTGCGGGATCACTGTGAAAGGAGTGAAGGTCGGACCTTCCCCCGAGTGGCTCAGGAAGAGGCTTCTGGCCATTGGGCTCAGACCGATCGACAATGTGGTCGATGTGTCCAATTTCATCCTTTGGGAGCTTGGCCAGCCTCTCCACACCTTTGACGCGGACAAGATCTCCGGTGGAAAGGTGATTGTCAGGAGAGCCTCCGAAGGAGAGAAGATCGTGACTTTGGATGAGGTCGAGCGCAAGCTTTCCTCTGAGGACATCGTTATCGCTGACGCAAACGGCCCCATGTGTATTGCCGGAGTGTTCGGAGGCGCCGGATCAGGTGTTACCGAGTCCACTACAAGCGTGTTTATCGAGAGCGCCTACTTCGATCCGGGTTCTATCCGCAAGACCTCCAAGAGGCACACATTGCAGACAGACGCTTCATTCCGTTTCGAGAGAGGATGTGATCCGCTTATCGGGGAATATGCCTGCAAACGTGCCGCTCTGCTAATAAAGGAACTTGCTGGAGGTGAGATTGTTGGCGGAATGGAAGAGTTCTATCCCGAGAAGATCGCCAAGAAAGTGATCGATCTTGATTACGACCGTATCGAGAACTTCATCGGTAAGAAGATCGGACATGACACCATCGAGAAGATCCTGACTTATCTCTGCTACGAATTCCTCGAGAAGAGGCCTGGTGGCGCTAAGGTCGCGGCTCCGTCTTACATGGTCGATGTCGAGAGGGAGTGCGATGTCGTCGAGGAGATCCTGAGGATCTATGGCTTCAACAACATCGATCTTCCTCGCCATATGAAGATGTCTGTCAACGCGACACCTTCTCCCGAACCGGAGGCTATCCGCAATGGAATATCCAACTTCTTGGCGGCCAATGGCTTCGTCGAGATGATGAATAACTCCTTGACAAAGTCGTCATATTACAAGGGACTTGAGACTTTCCCGGAGGAGAAGTGCGTTACGCTCGTCAATCCTCTGAGCTCTGACCTCAATGTCATGAGGCAAACCTTGATTTTCAACGGCTTGGAGGTTATGGCGTACAACATCAACCGCCAGATCCCTTCGATGAAGCTGTTCGAGTACGGCTCAGTTTATAGCCGTGACCCTCAGGGAGACGGAAAGACCTTGGCCTCATACGAGGAGCATCAGGCATTCTCGATGTTCATCACCGGAACTCCGGAGAAGTCATGGAATGTCCAGCCCGGGAAGAGCAGTTTCTTCGAGCTTAAGGGTTACGTCGACCTTCTTCTGAGACGTTTCGGAGCTGATCTTTACCAGATGGAGGCGACTCCTGCTCCAGCGGACATATTCAGTGAGGGACTTTGCTACGCTCTTCCGGGGACTCATATTCCGCTTGCTGTTGTCGGCACGGTCCTGCCTTCACTCGCCAGGAAGTTTGATGTCAAGCAGCCTGTTTTCGCCGCTGAGATCAACTGGAATACGCTCTTCCGCCTTGTCAAGAGGGACAAGGTCACTTTCAAGGAACTTCCCAAGTTCCCTGAGGTTCGCAGGGATTTGGCGCTCCTGCTTGATGAGAGTGTCAGTTTCGCCGATCTCTATCGCAGCTCATTCAAGGCCGCCAAGAAACTTTTGAAGAGTGTCACCCTCTTTGATGTCTACAGGGGCGACAAGATCCAGGCCGGCAAGAAGCAGTATGCCCTCGGTTTCGTCCTTCAGGATCAGGAGAAGACCCTCACGGACGCTGATGTCGAGAGGATAATGAATAAGTTGCTTTCGACCTTCACTGGAGAATACGGAGCCACTTTAAGATAAGGGAATGAGAAGGATTGTCATGGCACTAATGGTTTCCGCCGCTCTTGCGGCGGGAACCGTGTCTTGTTCCAAAGGCCCTGAGATCATCCCGAAGAGGCAGATGGAAAAGATTTACCATGACATGTTCTTGGCGGACCAGTGGTTAGCCGACGTTCCGGGTAAAAGACCTGTCGCCGACACAACCTGGTTCTATCAGCCTATATTCGAAAAATACGGCTACACGGTCGAGGACTATAGGAATAGCGTCAACTATTACTTGTCAGACCCCAAACGTTACGCCGAAATGATCGGACGGGTTGTGGATGACTTGGAAAACGAGTCAGCCGCTATCAACAGGGACATAGCCCGACAGGATCAGATCCGGCACCGCGCTGATTCCATCGCATCCGCCATGAAGGCGTTCAGGTCGGAAGACATGGTCTATTACGGCGATTTGTTCTATGTCAATTCCATGACAGACAAGATCGACATCCGGCGTAATTCCCGAGGTGTCTATTATCCGGTTCCGGTTGTGGAAGACACTGTGTATCATGGCCCTCAATTGATCATAAAGGACACTTCCGCGGTCAAGAATGAGGAACTGGCTCCCGCAAGTAAAAACAAAGGAATCCCATGGCGAGATTAGCGGCGGAGTACATTTACACCTTGGACCGTCCCGATCCGATCAGGAACGGTTATGTGGAGTACGACCATAGTGGCCTTGTCACATCGGTCGGGGAATGTGAGGACCCTTCCCAGGAAGAAATATTCCTTGAGGGGGCGATTGTTCCCGGTTTTGTCAACTCGCATTGCCATGTTGAGCTTTCCTACATGTGGAAGCTCTTCCGTAAAGGGACCGGGATGGCTGGTTTTATCGACCAGATCAACGCTCTGCGAGACACAAAATCTCTCCAGGAGAAGATCTCCGACATCCGTCATTGGATGGATGTTATGTGGGAAAGGGGAGTCTCCGCTATGGCGGACATAAGCAATTGCGACGATTCGTTCGCTATCAAGAAAGAATCTCCGATGTACACCAGGACTTTCCTGGAAGTCTTCGGAACGGAGAAAGAGGATTGTGCCTCCGTGATGGAGAATGTCCTGAAACTCAATGAGAAAGCTCGCAAGATCGGTCTTGATGCCGCCCCTACGCCTCACGCCTGTTACACGATGAGCCCGGAGTTGCTGACGGCTGTCAGCGCTGAAGGTCTGAAATCAGGCTTCTTGTCTTATCATTCTGAGGAGACAGACGAGGAAGAGGACATGATCAAGTTCGGAAGAGGCGCCATGTGGGACAATCGCAAGTCGGCCGGAATGAGTGTCCCTCCGGTGACAGGCAAATCATCGCTTCTTTACTTCCTCGATCGTCTGGCGCAAGCCCATCCGGCACCTTACGATGAGCATATTCTTTTAGTCCATGAAGTCTGCATGGACCAGGAGGGAATTGATTCGGTCAAAAGTGTGATGTCACATCCTTATGTGGCTCTTTGTCCGTGCTCTAATTTGTTTATACACAACGCTCTGCCTCCGGTGGACCTGATGCGGAGAAACGGTCTTAAACTTACCATCGGAACGGATTCGCTTTCCAGCAATGACGACTTGGACATGGTAAGGGAGATGTTCTGCCTGCAAAGCAATTTCACGGATTTGTCTTTGGGTGAATTGCTGACTTGGGCCTGCCTCAACGGAGCCGAATTTCTTGGCAAAGAAAAGTCCATGGGCTCCCTTGAAGCCGGTAAGAGACCTGGGATAGTGTTTATTGACAACCTTGATGCCGAGGGTCGCTTAACGGCTGGAAGTAGTTCGTACAGATTGGCTTAGCTATGATGAGAGAAGAAATAGTCTTTGGCCCCATCCATTCTCGGAGGCTTGGTTCATCCCTCGGGATCAACCTTCTTCCCGAGAAAGGTAAGATTTGCAATTTCGACTGCATTTATTGTGAGTGCGGTTGGAATAAAGATGGCCGTGGAGACACTAAGTTGCCGGATGCGGAACACCTGCGCTCCTCTCTAGAGAAGAAATTGAAAGAGTGTTCCAGCAAAGGAATCGGGATAGACTCGATCACGTTTTCAGGAGATGGAGAACCTACTTTGAATCCTGATTTCCCCGAGATCATAGACATTACTCTTGAGCTTAGGGACCGGTATTATCCGGCCGCCAAAGTTTCTGTTCTCTCAAACGCCACCAGGGCCGGGCGCCCTGAGATATTCAAGGCTCTAAGAAAGGTTGACAACCCTATTCTTAAGCTCGATGCTCCCACTGATGAGCTCGTAAAGAAGATCAACCAGCCTCAAGGGGAGTACCATGTCGCTGATGTTGTCGAGTCGTTGAGACTATTCAAGGGAGAGTTCACTCTTCAGACCATGTTCCTCCGCTCCAAGGATTTTGACTCTTCCTCTCCGGAGGTTCTGGACGGATGGCTTGAGATCGTTAAGGACCTTCGGCCCAGGGAAGTGATGGTCTACACCCTTGATCGGGCGACTCCCGCCGAAGGTTTGGAGAAATTCACGGTTGAGGAGATGGAGGAACTAACCAAACCTCTCAGGGAATGTGGAATAAAAGTGCAGGTTCGTGGATAAATGATCGATAATCAATTAATTAATATATAATGGAATCATTGTTAGATAAGTATGGTTACTCTCCTGACGAGGAGAAGATCACTAAAAGGCTTGACGCTATAGCGGCCAATATCGACAATACCATGACTTCGGATGTCCTCAAGGATTGCATGTCATTGATGGATTTGACTACACTCCGTACAGAGGACACTCCCGATTCCGTGGCGAAACTTGTCGGGAAGGTGAATTCTTTCAAGAAAGATTTCCCTGAGTATCCTCTTCCCGCTTCTGTTTGCGTGTTCTCTAACCTCGCGTCTGTCGTCAGGGACACCCTTGAAGACAATAACGTCCATGTGACGGCTGTCTCAGGATGTTTCCCGACCTCCCAGAGCTTCCTTGAGGTTAAGGTCAAGGAGTGCGAGATGGCGGTAGAGGCTGGTGCTGACGAGATAGACATCGTGCTGCCTCTTAACTCTTTCATGGCGGGTGATTTCGAGTCGTCCAGGAAAGAAATCAGATCAATGAGAAACGCTGTTGACGCCGCGGCCGTAAAGGTCGGGAGGAAAGTCGTTCTGAAGGTGATTCTTGAGACAGGACTTCTTGTCACGCCGGAACGTATTGCCGAAGCCTCTTTCCTCGCTATGGAGGAAGGCGCTGATTTCATCAAGACCTCAACTGGCAAGGTGAGTGTCAACGCGACCCCCATGGCTGCCTATGTCATGTGCGAGAGTATCAAGGCTTTCCATGCCAAGACCGGCCGTAAAGTCGGATTCAAGGCCGCGGGAGGAATCTCCACAGCCAAAGACGCTGCCTGTTACTATTCCATCGTCAAGACTGTTCTTGGTGGAGAATGGCTGAATAAGGACCTGTTTAGGTTCGGAGTCAGCAGGTTGGCTAACTCGTTGATGTCCTCGATCGAGTGCAAGACTGTGTCTTATTTCTGATTTTTGCCGGTTTTTAGCTTAAATTAGTTAAGAAAATCGCCACTGGAAGGCTCTCCAGTGGCGATTTTTATTTGTATCCGTTGAATATTTCATCCAACGGATAGTC
>ONUG01000149.1 GCA_900320965.1 uncultured Bacteroidales bacterium
ACCCGGCGACGGCAATCATCGCGGCGTTGTCCGTTGTGAACTTGAGTTCAGGCAGATAAGTGTTCCATCCCCGCTTCTTACCTTCAGCCTCGATCCTGGCTCTCAAGCCACTGTTGGCCGACACCCCGCCTCCAATCGTGATCTCCTTGATCCCGGTCTGTTTCGCGGCCTTGACCAGCTTACTCAAAAGAATGTCTATCAGTGTCTTCTGGAAACTGGCACAGAGATCTTCCTTATTCTTTTCAATGAAATCAGGATCCTTGGCGATCTCATCCCGCACGAAATACAGCAACGAAGTTTTCACCCCTGAAAAGCTGTAGTCCAGTCCTGGGATCTGGGGCTTGGCGAACTTGAAACGCTCCGGGTCGCCCTCTTTTGCCAAACGGTCAATCACAGGGCCGCCGGGATACCCCAGGCCCATCATCTTTGAGCATTTGTCAAACGCCTCACCGACAGCGTCGTCGATCGTCTGGCCGAGGATGGTGTATTCCAAAGGATTATCCACTCTAACTATCTGGGAATTACCACCTGAGACAAGGAGGCACAGGTAAGGGAAAGCCGGGTGGCGGTTCTCCTTGCCCTCCTGGTCCACAAATCCGGCGAGAATGTGGCCCTGGAGATGGTTGACCATGATTATGGGAATATTCAGGGCGATGCCCATGGCTTTGGCGAAAGAAGTGCCCACGAGCAGTGAGCCGAGAAGTCCGGGGCCTCGAGTGAAGGCTATGGCTGTGAGGTCAGATGCCTTTATCCCGGCTTTGTCCAAGGCCTGGCTCACTACAGGAACGATGTTAAGCTCATGCGCCCTTGAGGCCAGCTCCGGCACGACCCCGCCGAAATCCTTGTGGACCTGCTGACTTGCTATCACATTGGAGAGCAGCACCCCATCCCTCAACACAGCTGCGGAAGTGTCGTCGCAACTTGACTCAATTCCAAGGATATAATCCGCCATAACATTCAAAGACTTTACAATAGACCGCAAAGATAGTGAAAGTTAGTGAACCTACGTCAATCAATAGTTTTTATTATATTTGTAGATTGTGAAAAAGGCACTGAAAATACTCTTGAAAATCTTTGTGATTCTCGCGGCATTGCTGTTCGCCGCATGGATCCTTATCCAGATGCCTGTCACACAATCTTTCGTCGCCCATAGGGTGATATCCTCCCTCGAGAAAAACCTTGGAGGAAGAATAGAGTTCTCAAAAATCCATCTAAAGCCATTCAATACGTTGGTTCTCAAGGATGTCAGGCTTATTGACGACAATCCGATGACTTCATTCTCATCAGAAGTCCTGGACACCCTCGCCAGCGCGAAATCCATCGTGGCTTCTTTCTCTCTCAAGGGATTGTTTCTCAATGAAGGGCTTCATCTGGGAAGAGTCTCCGTCAGTGGAGCCTCATTCACCTTTGTCACTGGTCCGGAAGGCAGCAATATTAAAAACTTTTTCCCTTCCTCCCCCAAGGAAGAAAAGGTGAAAAAAGAGATGGGATCCATCTTTGACGCCGGGAAAGTCCAAGTCGATGATTTCCGCTTCAGGTTCGTCAACCTCAAAAGACCCTACCCTCCCAAAGACTACGGCATCGACTGGAAAGACATGGATGTGAGAGTCCATAGCCTAAGGGCCAAGAACGTCAGCCTTGCCGGCGGATTCATGAAAGGTGTCGTCGAAAGCCTTGAAGCCACAGAAAAGAGCGGCTGTCACATCGCTTCACTTTCCGGGAAGACCACAGTGGGAGGAGGGAAAACAGTGATCGAGGACCTGCGCCTCAAGGATGACTGGTCGCAGGTGAAGATGGATGAGTTCAAGATGTCCTACGACAGCATTGAATCTTTCAACGATTTCATCAATAAAGTAAGGCTCACCGGAGACGTCCGCCAAAGCGTTATCGACTTCAAGACTCTCTCCTATTTCGCTCCTTCGCTCAGAAGGATGAATGTCCGCTTCAACCTGAATAAAGCGGATGTGGACGGGACTGTCAGCGACCTTGGCATCGACAGGGCCGAATTCACTGAACTTGAGAGCAGGGTCTCCGGGAAAGTGGATGGAAGGATGAGCGGGCTGCCTGACATTGACAACACTGTCCTGGATTTCAGAGTTGAAGACTTGACCTTCTCCTCTGGCGGACTGGGAACTTTCATCAAAGGATTCGCTCCAGGGACATCCCTCAACCTTGGGAAGTACGCCCCCGGAGAGACCTTGGCATTCGACGGGAAGGTTCACGGTACGCTCAACAACCTCACTGTCAAAGGGAAGGCCGACTCCAAATCATCCGGATCGCTGATCGCGGACTTGAGGATGAAAGACCTTCTGAAAAACAACTCAGAGAGAGTCTTCTCAGGCAGTGTCCAGACTGACGGGCTCGAATTGGGAAATATTACCGGGATCGACAAGATCGGAGGCTTGACCATGAGGACTACTCTCACCGCGTCGCTCGGGAAGGGAGGAGTTGACGTCAAGCTCGACACGCTTCTGATCGACAAACTCCGCGCACTGGACTACGACTACACCAACATCATGGCTGTCGGGACATTCTCCGACAAGGCTTTCGACGGACGTCTGGTCTGCGACGACCCCAACCTCAACCTTCTGTTCCAAGGAATATTCACACTTTCTGACAAGACCAGCAACGGACTGTATAAGTTCTTCGCCAACATCGGATATGCCGACCTCCAAGCCCTTGGACTTGACAAGAGAGGGGTGTCGAAGGTCTCCGGAAGGATTGACGCCAACTACATGAGAGTCAACGGAGGAGACCTTATCGGAGATCTCGATGTGCTGGGACTCGAACTCGAGAACTCTCTCGGAAGACATGACGTGGGAGACATCAAGATCGCCTCTCACTCAGGCAACGGGCTCCATAGGATCAATCTTAACTCGACCTTCGCCGATGGCTCGTATGTCGGAGCCAAGCCGGTGACCGAGATAGTGAATGATCTTAGGGAACTGACTGTGCTTAAGGAACTTCCTGTGCTTTGCAAGGACACCCTCAAGACTTGGAATGGAGAAAGGTACGACATCCGGCTCGACATCCATGACGCCAGGGATGTTCTTTCCTTCGTCATGCCTGGCCTGTACATAGCCGACAGTTCCAAGGTCCAGGTCAATGTCTCCGAAGCCGGAGAGGTGAAAGCGACGGTCAAGTCGTCAAGAATCGCCATGGGGAGGAACTACCTCAGGAACATTGACTTGGTGTTCGACAACCGGGGAGGGAGTTTGAACGGGGCTCTCACCGGTTCCGAATTCTCGGTCTCCGGACTTGAGTTCAAAAACAACAACATCTCCCTTTATGCGAGCGACAACCACGCTGGCGTGGGGTATTCTTTCAACAATAATGGCGATCTGGCGGACAAGGGAGAACTCTACCTCTCCGGCGAACTGGGCAGATCTCCGGAAGGCGACCTGCTGATTCTCGGGCACACTCTCCCGTCGAGCCTTAGATTCAATGACCGGGAATGGATGATCTCCCGGTCAGACATCAACCTGGCCGGGAAAGACATTACAGTGGATGATCTGTCTGTGTCCAGCGGCGACCAGTCCATCAAGGTAAATGGCGGATACTCAACCTCCAAGAGAGATTCCCTCCTGGTCAGCCTCGTCAAATTCGACTTGGCTGCCGCAAACATCATTCTCGGTCAAGACTATGGGATAGAGGGACTGGCGACCGGAGATGCCTGGTTGTTCTCGCCCATGAAAGAAGGCGCGGGACTCTCAGCCTCTCTCGATTGTGACTCTGTCAAAGTCGGAGGTTTCGACGCCGGCTCGGTCTACCTCGCTTGCCGAACAGCCGACAACGGACGTCTCGACCTGAGCGCAAAGAACACCTTGGACGGAAAGAAGTCTTTTGACATACTTGGAGGTTACCTCCCTAAAGAGAAATCACTGGATGTCACCGCCGACCTTAACGGTCTTCAGGCTGGTTACCTGGGGCCGGTCCTCGCGGACGTGTTCAGCGAGACCATGGGCGGGATCTCCGGGAAAGTAAGGATCTCCGGGAAGACGGACAACTTGTCTCTCTCGGGAGAGAACACCCGTTTCGACAATGTCCTGCTCAAGGTCGCGTACACGAATGTCCCCTACTATGCCAACGGTCCTTTCACGGTTGACAACAACGGTCTCCACCTTGACGGGATCGCCGTCAAAGACAGGTACGACGGCACCGGGACCATCCACGGGGGAATTCTTTTCAACCACCTGAAGAATATCCGCATGGACACCAGGATCCAGATGAGCCGGATGGAGGCGATCGACATGACACCTGCTGCCGGGCAGCCTGTCTACGGTAATGTCTTCGCCACCGGAGAGGTCTCGATCAAAGGTCCCTTCAACGCTATCACCCTGGATGTCAACGCCAGAACCGACAAGACCGGAAACCTTCACATCCCAATCGACAACGCTTCTTCCGACGCCAACACCAACCTGCTTACTTTCAAGGAACCGGAGAGAGCCGTCTACGTCGACCCTTACGATGTCATGATGAACCGGCTGGTGACTGAGAACAAGAAGGAGAACAGTTTCGGGATCCACCTCAGAGTGGTGGCCAACCAGCGCACCGAGGCTTTTGTGGAGATCGACCGCACATCCGGGAACGCCCTGAACGGAAGAGGCCAGGGCACGATAGACATCAATGTCCGGCCGTCGACAGGCCTATTCACCATCAGCGGGGATTACACCCTTTCGTCCGGAAACTTCCATTTCAACGCCCTGGACATCGCCAAGAAGGATTTCTCTTTGTCCGATGGCAGCTCAATCAGGTTCAACGGAGACGTCATGGACAGCGATCTTGACATTAAAGGAATATACAGCACAAAAGCCTCCGTCGCCACCTTGATCGCCGACACGACCGCCGTGTCGACGAGGAAGACCGTCAACTGCGGGATCGGGATCTCAGGGAAGCTTCGGGAGCCCCAACTGACATTCTCCATCGACATCCCCGACCTCGATCCGACAACCAAAGCCACCGTTGAGAGCGCTCTCAACACGGAAGACAAGGTCCAACGGCAATTCCTCGCGCTGCTGATCTCCGGAGGCTTCATGCCTGAGGAGCAATCCGGTATCGTCAACAACACCACCACCCTGTACAGCAACTTGGCGGACATCATGGCAGGCCAGCTGAACAATATTCTCCAGAAGCTGGACATCCCGTTGGACTTCGGATTGAACTACCAGTCAAATGTGGCCGGCAACAACATCTTCGATGTCGCTGTGTCCACCCAGCTGTTCAACAACAAGGTGATTGTTAACGGCAATGTTGGGAACCGGGAATACGGCAACTCCGCCCAGGGAGACGTGGTGGGCGATCTTGACATCGAAATCAAACTGGACAGGCCAGGTCAGGTGAGATTGAAACTGTTCTCCCCCTCCACCGACGACTACACCAATTTCTTGGACAACACCCAGCGGAATGGAGTCGGTTTGACCTACCAAAGGGATTTCAACACCTTCCGGGAGCTGATCAGAAGCATATTCT
>ONUG01000168.1 GCA_900320965.1 uncultured Bacteroidales bacterium
TTGTCTTGCTTTTCTCTATGTGGGAGAATAGGCTTTTCGTGAAAGCTGCCGTGGCTTTGTCGTTGACGCTCCATAATGTCAGGACAAGGGTCTGCACTCCGGCTTTCTTGAATGCGCTTTGGAGTCCTTTTATCCCTTCCTGGGTAACAATCCCAAGACCCGTGTTGCACGCCGCCAGCACAACCATCGACGCGGCGCTCATGTCAAGGGTCTCGATTTCCTTGTCATATAGGATTCCGTCATTTAGGTTATAGGGTAGTTCCCTGCCCTCTATGGTGTGGCCGGCCCCGGAGAAAAGAAGCCCGCAAGTGGTATAGTCCCCGTGTCCTTTGGTGAAACCGTGCGTGGAGATGAGCGCTATAAAGGGGTCGTTTCTGCGGATCATGGACCGGAACTGCTCTTCGCAGGCTTTGAATCCGGTGAAGAATGTCATCCCGTAGTCCCTTATTCCCCATAAGTCTTTGATTTCACCCCGGCTGTGCTCAAGGTTACCGTAACCAGCCCGTGTCCCGTCTTCCGCGACTCCGAAGGAAAGATCGTTGACGGATCCGGCGGGAACGATGTCTTTGTATAGGAGTTCCACATTGTGGATATGCAACATCCTGACGCTGGCATACATACGCTCAGGGTCAGCAAGATAGTCCATGCCTCCGAAAAGCAGCCAACTTGCCCTGTAAGGTTTGTCCTCTTCTTTTGAATACTCCTCCCAGGAAGACAGGCGGTGGAAGGTGAACATGTCGCGGAGTCGCTTCCCGGACTCGTCAGTCAGCGCTCCGAGGTTAATGAAGTGAATATTCCCGGCGGGGACGAAGTAAATGTTGTCGCCTGATTTGAGGTATTGGCTGAATGGCTTGATAAGCGCTTTGTAGAGGCTCCTTGAAGAATCCTCACGGTACAATGCCGGCCCTTCGCCTGGTACTTTTGACAGCCTTGATTCCTCGCAAAGCGTAATCGATTTCGGCTCGGCCCAACCTTTCTTGTCGACAAGGGCCTCGTAATGACCGTTCCTCAAGGAATAGGTGACTTGCAGGTCTCCTCGCCTTATCTGGGCGGAGAGAATGATCGGCAAGAAAAGCAGTAAGGAGACAATGCGGATTCTCATAGCATCTTTCGAAGCAGTGAATCGGCGTCTTGAGAATAGGCACCATCGGAGGCGGATATGGTTTTGAGCTCTTTCTTTGCCTTGAAGAATTTTCCCTGGCGAAGATGAGCCACCGCTTCGATGAAATCAAGTTCCTGAAGATCCGTGTTTAGTTGGTTTATGTAGTCTGGATCGTCGTATGATGGCCTCTCAAGTTCTTTCAGAGTTTCCTCCCTGGCTGTCTGTATCTCTTCATATACCTTGGGGAATTGCTTGTCATTCAGCAGGTTCTCAATATTCCCTGATCTGGCTCCACGTGAGACTCCGGTGAATTCATAGCCATAGCCGACGCTTCTGGTGTGGAGTCTCAATGACACGTCCGTGCAGGCGACCAGTAGGACGCAGGCTGCGGCGACGGATGTGAGCCAAGTCCGTCTGCGGCGGGATACGGCGACTTTGGCGGCCATTTGCTTGTCAAGGGCTTCCATCCTTTCCATGGCCCCTTTCTCGCGGATCGCCCGTATCAGGACATCCTCTATGTTGTCCTTGTCGATTCTCATATCCCCAATTCTTCAAATTTGCCCATAACGTATGCCTTGAGTTTCTTCATGCACCGGCTGACCATGTTCTTGGCCACATCACCGTTGGCGTAACCCTTCAGGCTGGCTATTTCCTCGCTGGAACGCCTCTCGAAGTGGCGGAGCATGAGAAGCTCGTCGCACGGCGCTTCCATCTTCCACACCGCATCCCTTACCTGCTCTATCTTTTTCTCAAAGTCAGGATCCTGTTCCTGATCCGGCAACTGTTTTTCAATGTTTTCCGGATAATCTGGATCATCAAGCGGTAGCATGAACTTCCCGTAGCGCTCTTTCTTCCGCATTCCCGCGAGGAATATATTCTTCGCAGTACGGATCAGATAAGCCCTCACATTGGAGTCTGGCAGGGTTCCTTCCTTTATGCGGCCAGAGGTGCAGTTCTCAAAGAGCGCGAGAGCGGCGGAGTGGAACAAGTCCGTCAGGTCATCACCTTTCACTCCGGTTGACTTGGACAGGATAGACATCACCGGCAGCTTGTACTTCATGTACAAGTCGTCAAAGGCCTGTAAGTCGCCTTTTATTATCCTGTCAACCAGATTTCCCATCCTCGGCTTTAATTCTCACGAAGATAGGAATATTTCTCGTCCTTTTCAAAGATCACGTTTCATTATGCTTCCAAAAACAGGTCTCTTTTTTCTTTTCCTGAGATAACGGAGTTTGGCTCTGATCCACATGGGATCGATGACGGGGTTCTCAGGCAGGGCTCCCCAAAAGGTTAGAAGGTTCTGGAGGAACTCACACAAGTTGTTAGGCATAGGGGAAGGGAAGTCCCTTAGCGATGTGATTAGTTCGTATGTGCCCAGCAGGAGTGGTTGTGTCCTTGGGTCAGGAGGAGTCCTTCCCGCTTTCTTCCTCGTCCTTCGCAGAATGGTCTTGGCCTCATCCGTGGAGATAGATTCGATTTCCTCCGCTTTGAAGAACGGTTCCAGAAGCCGGCCACGCATCCAATCAGAATAGTTGACGAATTTGACCTTACCTGTCGAACTGTGGATAGTGATCGTGTCACCGTTTCGGGTCTCCCCGCTGAAAACCAGGAGTTTGAGAGTCTCTCTTCGAATAAGATCCTCTGTAATCGCTTTCTCGATCTTCTCCCTGCCCAACAACCCTTCCTCGTCCAGAAGTGCCGTCATGGTCGAAAGGCAGTCGAGGATGACCTTGTCATTAGGTGATTGTCCCAGCGGACGATATATTTCAGCCAGGTTCTCCCTCCTGAAGCGCGTGTCTAAATGAAATAGGTATTTCCCTTCGATGCCGTAGTGGCGTTCGATCAATGCTCGTGTGTCATTCATTGCTAACTGCTTTCTGATCATAGATGTCGATGAATGACTTTTGTAACCTTCCGGAGAGTCAATAAACCGAAGAAACAATACCTGTTAACATGGAGGGATTCTTTCTTTACCCTATTACATTTTTCCGGGAAATTTGAGGTTACGTTTCCCGTGTTCTGATATTTATCGGCAGTGACATTAAACAGACACAAAACAACAATTAAAACTTTCACGCTATGCCAACTTGGTTAATCATCATTTTAGTAGTCGCTGCGATCGGTGGCGTTATCGGTTTTCTCTCCAGTGATGACGGGAGCAGGGGTGAGGGTGCCGCCCAGGGCGCCATAATGGGAGCAGTCGGATGCGGCCATGTCCTATTCGAACTCTTCCTCTGGGGCCTGGGTATCGCTTTGGTCATCTGGCTCTTCGGTGCAATATTCGGATAGAGGAAAATGATCATCACTCGTTCATTATATCTAATCATCCTTCTGTTCGCCGCATTCGAGGCGAGCCTTATTATAGGCAGATACCATAGAGGTCGGGGAGAGGCGATATCCGCCTTCCACACCCGTCCCTTGTGTCTTCTCGCCGGCCTTCTTGCCGACGGTCTCGCATTCCTGGTCGTTGCCGTTTCGGCCTCCAGGGTCACGGTCGTGGAGCTGTATGATCCGGAGGGTCTGGCCATTCACCGGCTCTCGGAGTATAAGGTCTACGGGACACCTGATCTCGTGACACCCCTCAAGGATGTCTTCCCGCTGTACGGGAAGGACATCAGGCCATTCCGCAGGTATCTTGCCAACAACACGGACAAGACTTTCCTCATCTATCCAATAGAGTACGCCAATGACCACACTCACCCTAAATATTACAGGAAGCCTGATGAGAAGATTGTGATAGGCCCTGGGGAATGTGTCAGGATAAGGCACCGGCCTGATTACTGGTTCATGAAACCGCCAAGGCGGATTGACGGGATACCCCTGGATGATACCGGGCTTCCCCGGACTGAGATCAAGTGGGCGATCCGCGAATGCGAAGCTACGGTTCGCGACAGCTCGGTAGTTTCGCGTCATGAGGACATGCCGCCCACCAGGACCGGGCGGATAGTTAACAAGAAAAAGTGGTGACCAATCCCTTTTAATGCCATTAAATCAATAAAAGAAACAGCCATTAAAATGAAGAAAGTCTTCAAAACCGTTTTGCGAATTGTCGCTATCCCGATCTTGGTTATCCTCGGACTCGTTCTGTTTTATAACGTGGTGAATGATATTTGGATGGCCCGTCATTCTTTCGTTGAGAAGGAATTACATAGGATGGGTCTATACTATGATTTCCCGGATTTTCCGAGTTACCGTATCAGCTGGTTTAGACATAGGTATAGAGAGTATCGCAGATATGATTATACTCTGAAACTGGACAACCCGTTAAGCGAGGCCGCGATAGCGAGGATTGACTCGCTCAGTAATTCCCCGGATG
>ONUG01000028.1 GCA_900320965.1 uncultured Bacteroidales bacterium
CGTTTCATCTCATCCGTGGCCTTGTTGGTGAAGGTGACGGCAAGGATGTGGCGGTAAGCGGAAGGGTCGCTCTCGGAAAGAAGAAGCTGGATGTATGTCTTTGCCAGGTTGTAGGTCTTACCGGAACCGGCTGATGCTCTTAATATCTTGATCATGGCTATCTTCCGCAAATCATTTTGAAATCACAATAAGAGCAGGTCTTCTCTTCGGAGGTGCGGCTCCAGTCTCTGGACAGGTCTGAAATCTCGGAAAGTAGTCCGTGGAGCCTATCCATCATCCCGTCTCTGAATTCCGGGCACATCGGGACATTCTTGACCCCTTCGCTGAAGAATCTCATCGGTTGGTAGACAGAGTTGATGATCGTCTTGTCTTTCATGGAGGGATCCTCCATGGCCAGGATGTCGTAGATGAACATCTGGAGCGCTATCTTTGGCCGCCCCTCGTTTTTCTGTCCGAATACCGCCTCGACGATGCCGGCGGCATTGGACGGGTTGATGTCCACATCCTTATCCTCGACTTTACCGGTCTTGTAGTCGATGATCCTTATCTCACCAGGGAAGATGCTGTCCATCCTGTCGATAAAGCCCTCGAACTTGAAACCGTCTATCCTGGTTGAGTACTTCTTTTCAAGTCCGATGATCCTGAATGAATCGGCGCCTGACTTTTCCAGCAGCTCCTTGTCCCTCCTGAGGGTCTTCATGACATATTGCACGATAACGTTCTCGTAGACAAGGTTGCGTCCCGAGACTTCCAGGCTGTGCAATTGGGCCATAATAAGGCTTCTGACTTTCCGCTTTATGTCCCCCTTGCGGCCCAGCCATGAGGCGATGTATTCTTTGCTGATCTCCTCAAGGGCTCCTTGGAAAGAAGCGTTGAGCCTTTTGTCGGAGATGTCATAAGCGGGATCCATCGCTTTCTCTCCCAAGTACAGCGCCTGCATCGTGGCATGGTAGACGTCACCGATCGTACCGGCGTCCAGATCCTCCGCCACTTCGTTTTCCTCCCTAAGCTTCTCGACTTTCGAGAAATAGAACTTCGCCGGACAGTCGAGGTAACTCTTGAGTGAGGATGCGGATAGCGCCACATCATTCAAGGCTAGGAGATGTTCCTTTGTCTTAGGAATATCCCCGGAATATTCCCCGGCTTTCGCTTCCGCTTTGACGAAACTCCTTGTCAAAGGAAGGTTATAGTGGTACTCTAGCTGCTTGATGAAGCGGCTTTCCTCTCCGCTCTTAAGACCTTCGGTGCGGGAGTCGTAGACGAGGGTGACGGATTCGGCCCGCTGGATCAGCCTGTAGAAATAGTATGCCCAGATCGCGTCCTGATACTCGTACGTCGGCAAACCGAATCCTTTCCGCAATTCGGGAGGAATGAAAGAGGAACTGACGCTCCGGCGGGGAAATATTCCCTCGTTGCAGGACAGGATCACAAGTTTCTTGAAGTCCAGGGCCCTGGTCTCCAACGGCCCCATGACCTGCAGGCCCTTCAGCGGCTCTCCGTTGAAAGGGACCGACATGGGTGCGAGAAGTTGGTCGACCAGACGGAAATACGTTGCAGGAAGTACCTCAAGATCATTTTGTTCCAATTGGTTGATGGCTGAATAGGCCTTTTTGGAGAACTCCAGTTCGATGGCCATGTCGGTTTCTTTCGGCATCGATGTGGCCAATCCCCGGATCAAGGATTTCTGGTACTCCGCAATCGCCTTCACCTGCTCCTTGGACGTCGATTTGGGATCCGTCACTACTGGGTTGAAAACCAAGTCCAGAAGGGGAGTCCCCTCCAGCTCTGACTTCGGAATATAATACTTGGCCTTCTTTTTCACGTCAGCCGCGACCTGAAGAGCCTTCTCGTCGTTCCTCGCGATCTCCTTGAACAGACCCGAGGCGAAAACCGACCAGACTTGGCTGTGGTAGAAGAACCACTTCCCGTCTTTTTGTCTCAGATGCATCTGCATGGCGGCTGCCAGCCCGAGGAAATCGTACAGCGAGCTACCCTTCATCGGGTACCCCATCGTGACGTTGACATCGCGGATGTGAGGCGGTATGGAGTTCAGGACCGGGATCAGAAGACTCTCGTCCGGAAGGATCACGGCGCCGTCCTCGTCCTCCAGCAAGGACGGAAGAAGTTTCGCCTGTCCCACAGCCGAAGGCACACTGACAACCTCAATTCTGGGTACGGCCTCAGGGTCGTCGTCCAGGGAGAAAGCTTGTCCGAATTCGTCCAAGTTCCTGGCCATGAACAGAGAGGCGTTGTTGCGGGCGTCTTTGACCATCTTTGAGGAGAAGTCCCAGCAGAACTCGGCGAGTCCCGCATTCCTCATCTTACGCATGACGGTTCTCTCACATTCATTGAGGGCATTTAGCCCGACGAACACATATTCTCCCGCACTCACTCCCGAGGGATCCAGAACATCCGCTACGGATTCGTCCACGAGCCTTTCCGCCAAGGATCTGTAAACCATACCCTCGTATGCTAAACCTTTGTCAGAGAGTCGTTTCCGATAGCTCTTATAAAGAGGAAGAAGGATGTTCCAAACCTGTAGAAAACGCTCTTTGACGGAATCCTGTCCTGAATTATCCTGATCCCTGAAGTGCCTCGTGAAACTTTCAAGGGCTTTACGCTGGTTTTCCGTGAGATAGGAAAAAGAGTCCTGGATCTCCTTGAACTCCTTGACATTGGTGAACAGGCGATCCGGGCTGACCAGATACTTGTCGACATCGTCGAAGTCTCCCAGGATCACATCCCCCCAGAAGATGAATTCATCGAGAGGCTCCGGATTCTTGATCAAATCCTTATAGCAGTCGTACAATTCCAGCAGGAGAGTGACTCTGTCGCTGGCCCCAGTGCCGGCGACTTCATAGAAGAAATCGTTGATAGTCAGCGTCAGAGGGGCTTGAATCGGCTTTTGGGAGGCCGCCACGGCCTCGCCGAGATATTTCTTGAAAAACACCTGGCTTCGCCGGTTAGGGAATATGAACCGCCGGGAGGAGATGTCTCCTGAGGCCAGGTAGTGGACCGCGACTTGTTTCAGGAATGGGGTCATAAGCGTTTTTTGACTCTATAAATATAAGCTTTTCCGTCTGTTTTCGCAAAGATAATCCTCGTTTGTGCCAAACTATTTTACAAGGATAATTGAAAATACTTTCATATCTTTGTGGAAATACTTCATGATCATGAAAAAGAAATTCAGATGTTTAGTTTGCGGGTACGTCTATGAGGGCGAGAACCCGCCGGAGCGTTGCCCCCAGTGCAAAGCTCCTGCCAGCAAGTTTGTCGAGATAAAGGAAGAGGCCGGTAAACCTCAGTGGGCATGTGAGCACCATCTTCGTGACGGTCAGGTTGAGGATCAGGAGATTGTCGAATGTCTGAGAAATGACTTCAACGGTGAATGTTCTGAGGTCGGAATGTATCTCGCGATGAGCCGCCAGGCCGAGAGAGAAGGCTATCCCGAGATCGCCGAGGCATTCAAGCGCTATGCTTTCGAAGAGGCTGAGCATGCGGCCAAGTTCGCTGAGCTTCTGGGCGAGATGGTCTGGGACACAAAGACCAATCTTGAGAAACGTTATCAGGCTGAGGCTGGCGCCTGTGAGGGCAAGCTCGCTTATGCTCTGAAAGCCAAGAAACTCGGTTATGACGCTATCCACGACACTGTCCACGAGATGGCCAAGGATGAGGCTCGCCATGGTGCTGGCTTTTACGGATTGCTGACCCGCTATTTCGGCAAGTAGGGCAGAGAGAGAGTAACCATGAATCAATGGAAGCTAGAGATAACACCATAAAACTGTTCTATAACACTGAGAGGGAAAAACTTCAGATGCCTGAATATGGCAGGAATATCCTTATCATGGTCGAGCGTCTGAAGACTATCCCTGACAAGGCGAAGCGGAGCGAGCAGGCCCGGGCCGTCGTCAAGTCAATGGAAGTGCTTAATCCTCAGGTCCATCAGCAGGAAAACTATGAGCAGAAGCTCTGGGATCACCTCTACATGATCGCCGGCTACGATCTGGACATTGACTCTCCTTATCCCGCCCCCTTACCGGAGGCCAAGGCTACTCGGCCTATGGTCATTCCTCTCGACAAAGCTCCGGTCAAGGCCAATCATTACGGGCGTAACATAGAGAGCATCATCGATCTGATCGCCGGAGAACCCGAAGGTGAGGTCAAAACCGCCATGATCCGTTCCCTGGCCATCTACATGAGGCAGCAGTATCTGATCTGGAACAAGGACAGTGTGGCTGATGAGACCATCTTCTCCGACATTGAAAAACTGTCTGATTACAGAATCAAAGTTCCTGAGGGACTGGAGCTTTCCAAGATCTCTCAAGACTCCACATTCTCCCGTCCGGGACTTAATCTCGGCATGGGCCAGAACCGTAAAGGCGGGAAGAGGAATAACAGGAAGAACAGGAAGTAGCCATGCGTAGACTGTGGAAGAACATGGATGAGGACGACAAGGCGAGGCTGGTCAAGGCGATCGGCCTTGCCATGGCCGCTTTCACCTTGTTTACCTTACTTTCCACAGTCTCTTATTTCTTTACCTGGAAAGCCGACCAGAGCGCTCTGGCCGCCCCTGTTTCCGACAAGTCTGTCGAAATCGGCAATTTGGCGGGCAAGCTGGGCTTCAAATGGGCTAATCTCCTTGTCCGGGATTGGTTCGGCCTTGGAAGCTTGGCATTGATTATCATATTGTTCGCTGTCTCGGTCCGGCTTCTTCTCAAGCGTTGGCATTTCTCGATGACGAGGACGATTCTCCTGACCTTGTCAGGCGCTCTTGTCTGTTCTTTCATCCTCACTTTTGTGTCTGACCTTGCCGGATGGGGAAA
This sequence comes from uncultured Bacteroidales bacterium, assembly GCA_900320965.1. Classification (GTDB taxonomy): domain Bacteria; phylum Bacteroidota; class Bacteroidia; order Bacteroidales; family UBA932; genus Cryptobacteroides. The sequence continues at coordinate 4,824 of ONUG01000028.1, forward strand.
TGTGTTCGGAGGAGGCCTTGGCGGAGACTGTGGTGAGGCTGTCGTGAGCTGGTCCAAGAACCTTTTCGGCTCGGTGATCACCGCTGTCTTCCTTTTGCTCCTTTTGGCCCTCTGGCTTTTCTTCGCCAGTGACCGTTTCCGTCTTTGGCTTGACTCCATTGGAAAGCCAAAACAGCCGGAGGCTCCTGCCCCGGAAGTGGTTCCTACCCCTCTGGTTAAGCCTGTGAGTGCTCCAGTCACCCCTCCGGCACCTCCCGTTGAGCCTGTGAAAGAACAGGTTCCGGTCAAGCCCGTCGTAGAGCCAGCGCCCGAAAAGACTGAGACTATTAAGCGGGAAACCAAAGTGGAAAAGGAAGAAGGACAGATGGAGATAATCAGGGGAGAAGAACTGTCCACTGAAATAAAGGAGGAGCTGGAACCTATCAATGTTCGGGATGAGCTCCCGAAGTATGAGTTCCCTTCTCTTGAGCTTCTGGAGGAATATTCAACCGGGCGGCATGATGTCACCGAAGAGGAGCTGGCCAGGAATAACAACAAGATCAGGGCTACGCTTGAGAACTACCGCATCCAGATCAATGATGTGAAGGCGATTGTAGGCCCGACGGTAACCCTTTATAAAGTGTACCCGGCGCCGGGAGTGAAGATCGCGGAGATCAAGAAGCTCCAGGAAGACATCGGCATGTATCTCCATGCTAGGGGAGTCCGCGTGGTCACCCTCACTGATTCAGTGGGGATTGAGGTGGCTAACGACAAGCCTTCCATCGTGCCGATGCGGGCTGTGCTTAACGATGCTGCCTTCCGTGAGAGCAAGGCTGAGCTCCCTATCGCTATTGGCTACACTATTCATCAGAAAGTCAAGGTGTTTGACTTGGCTGACGCCCCACATCTACTTGTCGCTGGTGCCACGAAGCAAGGTAAGTCCGTCGGATTGAACGCCATGGTGGCGTCCCTGCTTTATTCGAAGCACCCCGCTGAGCTGAAGTTTGTCTTCATCGACCCTAAGATGGTCGAGTTCTCCCATTATGGACGTTTGCTCCATCACTATCTCGCCGTCCTTCCATACAATGACGAGAAAGAGGAACAGGAGAACGCCATTATCAAGAAGGCGGACAAGGCCGAAAAGGTGCTCAAGTCCCTTGTGTCCGAGATGGAACAGCGTTATGAACTGCTGAGCAAGGCTTTCGTCCCCAACATCAAACAATACAACGAGAAGTTCAAGGAACGCCATCTCCTTCCATCGGACGGCCACAGGTTCCTCCCGTATATCGTTACCATCGTAGATGAATATGCGGATTTGACAATGTCCGTCGGTGGTGGCGGAGACGCCAAGGCTATGGCCAGAAGCATCTCGACGTCCATCATCCGTCTGGCGCAAAAGGGTAGGGCTGCCGGTATCCACATCGTGCTGGCGACCCAAAGGCCTTCCGTGGATGTGATTACTGGCCTGATCAAGGCCAACTTCCCTACGAGGATTGCCTTCAGGGTTATCTCCAGGATCGACTCTTCGACTATCCTCGACTCTCCAGGGGCCGAGAAACTGATCGGAAAGGGAGACATGCTCTACTACGCCGGTGTCGAGATGGAAAGGGTGCAGTGCGCCCTTATCGACACTGACGAGATCAGCAAACTGACTGATTTCATCGGTTCCCAGCAGGGCTACAAGAAGAGCTACAACACACCTTATTATCTGCCTGATGTCGAGGATGCGACAGAAGAAGGTTCCGGTGGAATGGTCGACATGAAGAATCTGGACGAGCGTTTCGAGGAGGCTGCCAAGATGATCGTGATCAACCAACGTGGATCCACCTCCGACCTGCAAAGACGCCTGGGAATGGGTTATGCCAAGGCTGGCCGCGTCATGGACCAGCTTGAGGCTGCCGGTGTGGTCGGCCCTCAGGAAGGGTCAAAGCCCCGCCAGGTGCTGATCGGCAGCCTGGATGAGCTGGAAAAGGTTCTGGAGTCCTTCAGGAACCAATAGGGAATTCTGGCACAACTTCTGCAATTCCCTTTGTTATCATGAGAAAGAGTATCATCATAACAATCCTGGCGGTGTTCGCCTTTGTGGCTCCCGCTGACGCCAAGAGCCGGACTTTATCGGATTTTATCGGCAAGGTCTCTTCTTCGCTTGTGCGTTTTGATTTTTCATTCACAATGACTTCTCCAAGGTCCAAGGCGAAGATGACCGGATCTGGAGACGTGAGGGTCCAGGATAACGCTTTCGTGATGAATGGCAATGGCTTGGAGGTCTGGTGCGACGGATCCACTCGTTGGACCGTTGACCGGCTTGCCGCAGAGGCCTTGGTTGAGAAAGTCGAGGATTCGGCTGAAAGCTATTCCACCAATCCCGCTTTGATGATAACTTCAGTGGATTCCGCTTTCGAGGAGACCTCTTTCTCCTCAGGCTCTTTCCAAGGAAAGGGAGTGGATGTCTCGGTGCTTTCTCCTTTGAATAAGGGAAGGTATTCGATGGACATTGCCGAGCTCAAGCTTTATTTCCAAAAAGGAACCACCGTCCTTGTCGGCGCTGAAGCGAAGATGAACGACGGTTCGGTCTCTGAGTTCACCTTGAAGAATTTCAGTTTCTCAGACAGGCTTCAAACAAAAGAGTCTTTCCGTTTTGACGAAAAGACCCTGGATGATTCTTATGTCGTGACTGACCTGAGGTAGTCCGTTCTCACTTTCTTATTCTTTATCCTTGACGCATCTGACAAAGGCGCGGAAAGAGTCTTTGTCGCCAGATGAGGCGAAGACATCGCTTTTCTCGACGTGGATGTACCGGTATACTCCGCTGTCCTCATCGCTGTCTGAAGTCCAGAACACCGCGTAGACATCAGTGCCGGTGTATTTCCTGCTCTCTTCCTGGTCTATCGCATAACCGAGCGGAATGGCACAGAACTTTGCCTTGTTGGTGATTTTGACCTCAGGCCAGAAAGTCCACATTTTCCCGTCATTGAAGTAGGCGTCGACCATGAAAGCGCCTGCGGCTCCATTGAAAGTCTGACCTGCGTTGAACTCGGTCCCGGTGGCTGAAGTAGCCAGTGCGGCGAAGTCCTTGTCGGAGGGCAGACGCCATCCTTCCGGACAAGCGTTGACCGCCTCGTTCCAGGTGTACATCCTGCCAGCTATCTTGTCCATCGCGGGGCTATATTCATAGGAGACTCCGGAACCTGCGTACGACAGGTTGTTCTGCATCCAGACATTTCCGCCTCCGGTGGCGAGGTAATATGTTGATCCGTCTCTGGGATCGATGAATCTGGAGGAGTCGACTTGATAACCAGCCCTGGTGAGAGATCCGTCAATGGATGGATCCACGACCGTGAAGCTGTTGTTATAGTTTGAAGGAACGTAGTCTTTGGCAAAAGCGGTCACCTTGATGGTGTAACTGCCGATACTGTTCGGTACTGTCACAGTCCAAGAGCCGTCACCGGCTCCGCCTTCTGTCTTCACAGTGTCCCTGATGTTGTCCCATGACGCTGTCCAATAATAACCCACGTCTCCGGTAGGGTTCGTGATACCTTTGGGAGTCAGGGTGAAAGACTCTCCTTTGTCTACGAATATCGGCATCTCAAAGGACGGGGTCCCTGTGAGGTAATTATAGGTGATCGTCTCGTCATCCTTTTTGTGACATGACGGAAGGATCGTAAGGACGAGCGAGGCGAAAAGTATTATGGCGTTTCTGAACTTCATCTTCTTGTCTAAAGTCAACTTCAAAATGCAAATATCGCGTAAAAAAAGCAAAAACCGTATGATTTAAGCAAAAACCAGTCCAATGGTGTCCAATATTTATAAGTTAATTATTATTATTGCATAAATGAAGAGGATTGTTGAAGCTTTAACAGTAGTTTTTGCCGCTATGGCTCTCTCCCTGCTCGCAGGTTCTTGCTCCAGTGGGGGAGACTATTGCCAGCTCTCCGGTTACGCGCAGGGCGGCACATATTCCATCAAGTTCGACAAAAAGGGTATTAAAGTCAAGATTGAGGAGATCCAGTCGTCCGTGGATTCAATCCTGACCCTTATCGACACCACTCTTTCCGGGTACAATAAAGGTTCGCAACTGAGCCGTCTGAATGCCGGTGAGCTTGTTGAACCGAATGAAATGTTTAAAGAGATCTTCTTGATTTCCAAGAAGTTCTATGAGAAGACTGGGGGAGCGTTGGATGTGGCCTCAGCGCCTCTTTTCGACATCTGGGGATTCGGTTTCACTTCAGACAAGGCGCCTTCTCCCGAGAAAGTCGACAGTGTTCTTGCCCTGTGCGGGATGGATAAGGTCGGACCGGACATGATGTCGACAGTGCCTGGAGTCAGGGCTAAACTGAATTTCAACGCCATCGCCCAAGGCTACACTTCTGACAAGATCGCGGAGTACCTTCATTCTCTGGGGGTCAAGAATATGCTTGTGGACATCGGGGAGATTTATTGCGAGGGAGTCAACCAGAGGGGGATCCCGTGGTCTATTGGAATCGACCGGCCTTTTGATGGCAACATGTCTCCGGGCGCTGATCTTGACGGAATCTGGAGAGGCGATGGCCGAGGAAGGGGAGTTGTGACTTCGGGCAATTACCGGAAATATTACGAGAAAGACGGCAAGAAATATTCTCACACAATCGACCCCAGAAATGGCTATCCAGTCCAACATAACCTCTTGAGCGCTACCTTGGTGGCCGCGGACGCGACCACGGCCGACGCCCTGGCGACTTATTGTATGGTCATTGGTCTGGAAGAAGCCAAGGCTTTCATCGAGTCAGAAGAGGACCTGGAGGGTTATCTCATCTATGATGATGGCGGTGTCATGAGGGAATGGGCGTCGTCTGGCTTCAAACTTGTAGTGGAATAATCCAGGATAACAGATCGTGATGAGAACACAACGTTTATTTCTCTTTCTTTGCCTGGCGGCCTTTGTGGCTGTCGGGACGGGGTGCAGCACTATGAGCCGCACTGAGAAACAGCTCGCCAAAGTTGTCTTCCTGGACACTCCGGACATTCCTTCTCCGGGGGCTGTCCCGCCTGCGAGGCCTTCTGAATCCGGCCTTGAATTCTCCAAGGATGTGCTGGTCATCAGCTATGATGTCGAGGTCGGGAAAGACCCTCTTAAGAAAGCGGTCAAGAAATACGGGGCCTCGATTATCTATGACTACAGGATCGCGAATGCGATAGCGGTGAGGATTCCGGACCCGTCAAAGATTAACGAGGCGATCACTCATTTCGAAAAGGTAAAGGGCGTTCTCCTGGTCTCCAGGGACAGGGTGAACCACCTCAATCAGAGGAACGTGTCTCTTGAGTATTAGTAGTGAACAAGTTGACAGCGTCACTCACTGTAATGGCGGTCTCGACCTCGAGGCCGCCTGTTTTTGTCCTCTGAAGCGAGTTGAGGTGTGCTCCTGATCCGAGCGCCTCGCCCAGATCTCTGGCTAAAGCGCGGATGTAAGTCCCTTTGCTGCAAGAAATTCTGATTGTCGCCAAAGGCAAGTGCAGCCCCGACGTGTCCGCCACATTTATCCTGCTGTCGGGATCTGCGGGACTATTGGAGCCGGAATACGAAGGGTCGAATCGCAGCAACTCAAGATCATAGATGTTGATCTTCTGGATGTGGAGAGTCTGGGCGGCGCTGTGGTCAAAGTCTTCCATGACCTCGGTTTTTGCCAGGCCTTTCTCACGGTACTGTCTTCTTGCCAGTTCGTAGGCCCTGACTCCGTCGATGGATTTGGCGGAAAAGAGGGGAGCGACTTGTTCCTGTTCCCCTATGAAACCGGGAAGTAGTTCACGTAGAGCCTCTTCGCTGACTTTGTCGGTGGGGTATAGCCTGTCGACCGGCTTTTCCAGATCATAGGATGGTGTCGTGGCTCCGAAAGAGATTCCGGCGACGTATTCCTTGTCTTCTTTCTGGAGAGACTCGGCAAGGCGTGTGGCTTTCCCAATGCAGACAAGAAGGACTCCGGTAGCGAGCGGATCCAAAGTACCCGCATGCCCAACCTTCAGGTTCTTCTTTGAGAAGTGTCTGCAGGCGGAGTATTTAATCTTCCTGACAACGTCGGCGGAAGTCCACCGGTATGGCTTGTCTATGGGAATAATAATCCCGTCAGGGTAATCCTCTATGTTCCCCGACAGAGTTTTTCCGACTAATCTAGTGTCGGCTATCAGAGCTTTGATGTCCAATTATTTGAGATCGATTTTCTCTCTCCTGCGCTCGTGACGTCCTCCTTCGGCTGGAGTGGAGAGCCAAGTGTTGACGATGCGGGTGGCCATCTGGTAGGAGATGAAACGAGCTGGCAGGACAAGGACATTGGCGTCATTGTGGGCCTTGACAAGTCTTCCGACCTCACTGTTCCAGGCGAGTCCGGCCCTTATGCCCTGGTGCTTGTTAAGGGTGATTGCCATCCCGTTTCCAGTGCCACAGATGGCTATTCCCACCTCAACCTCTTTTTTCTGTACAGCCTCGGCTAGAGCGTGGGCATAGTCGGGATAATCGCAGCTGACATCAGAGTAGGTCCCGTAGTCGGCCACGTCGTGTCCTTTTTTCGTGAGAAGCTCAGCGAGCCTGTTCTTGTACTCGTAACCGGCATGGTCGCCGGCGACACCGATTTTCATGATATTATTGGTTTTAAAACAATTTCTTTTTGCTGACAGTGGTCACGAACTCTTTGAGGTAGAATGGCTCGAAATAAGCCACGTCCTCAAAACGCCCTTCCTTGAAAGCTGCCATGGCCGGCATTCTCATGCCGGATGCTTTCGGGCAGCATTGGACGAAACTGGCGAGCGGGTGCCCGATTGTCTCCCGGCATTTCCCAGCCCCGTCGCCGATGAACAAGACCGGACCTTCAGAGAGCCTGTCTTTGAAGGAGTCTTGATCGATAACGCTGGCAACTGTTGGAGAGACCTGCTTCCCGTCTGGAGTGAAAACCCCTGTGTAGACCTCCATCCTTCGGGCGTCGATCATCGGGATGATGTAGCGGCATCCCTCGGGAACGAGCCCCTCACCGATAGCCTGCCAGACAAGAGTGTCAAGGGTCCCGACCGAGATGAGCGGGATTCCGGCTCCGAAGCAGAGCCCTTTTGCGGTGGAGACTCCAACCCTCAGGCCTGTGTAGGATCCCGGTCCTTTGCTGACCGCCACCGCATCACAGTCACTCACCCTTAGCCCTCTTTCGACAAGCATATCATTTACAAAAGGGGCTGTCATCGAGGCGTGAGCGCGGGGTTCATCACTAAGTCTCTGGCACACTATCTCCCCGTTTTCGACGATCGCCGCCGAACACAGTGATGTGGACGTTTCTATTAAGATTAGCCTCATTTCTTGAATACCAGTTCTTTAAGATAAGGGAACACGAAGTCGGCGAAATCCTTTACCGGATGGAATAGAACCGATTCATCTATTGTCTTAGCCGGAATAATAGGAATATTCGAGTTGACAGTGTCAATCAGTATCACGATCAGTCCTATGATGAGGGCTGCCTTCAAAAGGGCGAATACCACGCCAAGGAGTTTGTTGAGCCAGCCCAGCATGACCACTTTGAGGATTTTCTCCACGATTTTCCCAGCCAGCGTGGCGGCCAGCATCACGATAAGGAGAATCAGCGCGAACGAGATGACATGGACTAAAGTCCCGGAAATTTCGGTGACTGAAAGCAGCCAGTCACTCATGGCCCCGGAAAACTTGAACGACAGCCACACTCCCAGAATCAGGGCGACCAGGGAAAAAGCCTGACTGACAAAACCTTTTGAGATTCCGTGTACTAAGGCTGGGATGCAACAGCAAATAATGATGATGTCGATGATGTTCACCTTGGCTTTCCTTTTGGTTAATAAACGGGAATTGACTATCTTTGCATCTTCGTAAGACGGGATGCCTTTTGGCCTTTCCCGGTGCAAAAATAGGAAGAAAAATATGACATTCAAAGAGTACAAAGGACTTGATCTGGTATCGACAGGTAATGAGATTCTCGAAAGGTGGAAGAAAAACAGGGCTTTCGAGAAATCCTTGGAAGTCAGGGAGGGTGCCCCCGAGTTTATCTTCTTCGAGGGACCGCCATCCGCTAATGGTAAGCCTGGAATCCACCACGTCATGGCCCGTTCCATAAAGGACGCGATCTGCCGCTACAAGACCCAAACCGGTTTCAAGGTGAGCCGTAGGGCTGGATGGGACACTCACGGTCTGCCCGTGGAGATCGGTGTTGAGAAGAAGCTTGGCATCCATAAAGAGGACATCGGGACGAAGATCTCGGTCGAGGAATACAACCGCACTTGCCGCGAGGAGGTTATGAAGTACACCGCCGAGTGGGAAGACATGACCCAGAGGATTGGGTACTGGGTTGACATGGATGACCCTTACATCACTTATGACAACCGCTACATCGAGACCCTTTGGTACCTTCTGAGAAAGATCTACGACAAGGGCCTTTTGTACAAGGGATATTCAATCCAGCCATATTCACCGTCCGATGGAACAGGACTCAGCTCTCATGAGCTCAACCAGCCCGGATGCTACAAGGATGTCACAGACACCACGGCCACTGTCCAGTTTGAAGCTATCAGGGATTCCAAGTCTGAGCCTCTGTTCGAGGGTGTGGATGTTCCTGTGTATTTTATCGCCTGGACCACGACGCCATGGACTCTTCCTTCGAATGTCGCTCTCTGCGTCGGTCCGAGATTTGACTACGTGAGGGTACTCTCTTCCAATCCGTACACCGGTCAGAAGGCCGTCTATGTGCTCGCGAAAGAATTGGTTAGCGCATGGTTTGACGCGAAGAAGATCCCCTTCGAGGTCCTGCCCGGTTCTTTCAAGGGTTCCGACCTGGTCGGCATCCGTTACAAGCAATTGATCCCGTGGTTCACTCCCGCTGAGGACGGTGAGGCTTTCAGGGTGATCTCCGGTGACTATGTGACCACTGAGGATGGTACAGGTATAGTCCATATCGCCCCGACCTTCGGCGCGGACGACAAGAAAGTCGCCGCGGCCTTCGATGTCCCCGGGATAATGGTCCTGGACAAAGATGGCAAGAAGCAGGCCCAGGTCGACCATGAGGGCAGGTTCTGCCGTCTGGAAGATCTTGATCCTGAATATGTCGCCAAGTATGTTGACCCTTCCTATAAAGAGTTCTCCGGGCGATACGTCAAAAACTCGTTTGATGATTCCATTCCAGCGGACGCTCCGACTCTGGACATCGATCTTTGCATGATGATGAAGCAGGATGGCAGGTGTTTCAGGATTCAGAAGCACACCCACAGCTATCCTCACTCCTGGCGTACCGACAAGCCGGTCCTATATTATCCTCTCGACGCCTGGTTCATCAAGACCACCGCTGTCAAGGATGAGATGGTGGCTCTCAACAAGACTATCAACTGGAAGCCGGAGTCGACCGGTACAGGTCGTTTCGGACAGTGGCTTGAGAATATCCAAGACTGGAACCTGAGCCGTAGCCGTTTCTGGGGCACACCTCTGCCTATCTGGCGCACGGAAGACGGAAAGGAGGAGATCTGCATAGGTTCCGCCGCCGAGCTCTTCGCCGAGCTCGATAAGGCTGTCAAGGCTGGTTTTATGGCTTCGAATCCATTGAGGGATAAGGGCTTCGATCCTTCGGACATGAGCAAGGAAAACTACGACAAGATCGACCTTCACAGGCCTTATGTCGATGACATGTTCCTTGTCAGTCCCTCCGGGAAGAAGATGACAAGGGAGTCGGACCTTATCGATGTCTGGTTTGATTCCGGTGCTATGCCTTATGCCCAGGAAGGTTTGAGAAACCTTGGTTCTGACAAGTTCGGTTGCACATCTGACTTTATCGCCGAAGGTGTCGACCAGACACGAGGCTGGTTCTACACCCTGCATGCCATCCACACGATGGTCAGCGGCACTCCAGCTTACAAGGCGGTGATTTCCAACGGACTTGTTCTTGACAAGAACGGCAACAAGATGAGTAAGCGCCTCGGTAACGCGGTGGATCCTTTCGAGGAACTGGACAAGTTTGGCGCTGATGCTCTTCGCTGGTATATGCTGACTAACGCCCAGCCTTGGGACAACCTCAAGTTTGACGAGTCTGGAGTTGACGAAGTCCGCAGGAAGTTCTTCGGAACCCTGTACAACACATATTCTTTCTTCGCCCTTTATGCCAATGTGGATGGCTTCGATCCTTCCGCTCCCAAGGTGGAATACTCTTCCCGTCCGGAGATCGACAGGTGGATAATATCGCTGCTCAACTCATTGAAGATCAAGGTTAGGGCCGCTTATGAAGATTATGACATCACCACTGCCGGTCGTCTGATCCAGGACTTTGTCTGCGACGATCTCAGCAACTGGTATGTCCGTTTGAACCGCAAACGCTTCTGGGGTGGGGAAATGAATCAGGACAAGCTTTCGGCGTACCAGACACTCCGTGAGGCCCTTGTGGATGTCGCCGTGATGTCTGCCCCGATCGCACCTTTCTTCATGGACAGGTTGTATCTGGATCTTGTCCCTGATGGCGAGGAATCAGTCCATTACACCCTTATGCCGCAGAGCGACGCGTCTGTGATCGACACGGATCTCGAGGAGCGGATGGCTCTGGCCCAGAAGGCGACCTCTATGGTCCTGGCGCTTCGCCGTAAGGTGTCCATCAAGGTTCGCCAGCCGCTTTCAAAACTGGTTGTGCCTGTTATTTCCGATAAGGTCCGTGGCCAGCTTGAACAGGTCAAGAGTATAATCCTCGGTGAGGTCAATGTTAAGGATGCTGAGTTCATCTCCGACACCACCGGTGTCATCACGATGAAGATCAAACCGAATTTCAAGACTCTCGGAAAAGTCTATGGAAAACGGATGAAGGAGATCGCCGGGGCATTCGCCTCCTTGGACCAGGCTACGATCTCCGCTATCCAAAGCTCTCAGGCTGCCGGAAATGATTATGTCCTCTCTCTTCCTGGAGGTGAGGTCTGTCTTTCTCCCGGAGATTATGAAATCTCTTCTGAGGACATGCCAGGATGGCTTGTGGCTACTGAAGGACCCCTTACAATCGCTCTTGATGTCCAGCTCACGGATGACCTGAGAAAAGAGGGAACCGCTCGCGAATTGATCAACAGGATTCAGAATTTGCGCAAAGACAGCGGTTTTGAGGTCACGGATAAGATAGAAGTTATTATATTTGCGGATGGAGAAGTCCGTGATGAGATCGGAAACGCTCTTGAGACTTACAAAGAATATGTGGCGGCTCAGACTCTCGCACTTTCTATTGATTTGAAGGATGGCAGCATGGCTCCGGAGGATGCCGCTGTGGTTGAGTGGGATGAAGGTGTGCTGAGGATGGCGCTTAAAAGATAATGCAACCTGATTTAAATGTTTGTGTCATGTTAGAGGACATAAAAGTCGTATCGCCAGCTCCCGAAGTGGAGAAGACGCGTTACAGCGATGAAGAACTCGCTGAGTTTAAGGCTATTATTAACGAAAAGCTTGAGACGGCCCGGAAGGAGTATAACACCCTTCGCAAGGTGATTATGCACAATGGCAGCAATGACATTGAAGACACCACACCTTCCTTCAAGACTGTCGAGGATGATGGCGCTTACCAGCTCTCAAAAGAAGAAGCCAGCCAGCTCGCCCAGAGACAGTACAAGTTCATCCAGAATCTTGAGGCTGCACTTGTCCGTATCGAGAACAAGACTTATGGCGTTTGCCGCGTGACCGGGAAGCTTATCCCTAAGGAGAGGCTTCGTCTGGTGCCACATGCCACGCTGACAGTCGAGGCCAAAGAGATGCTCGCCAAAAAAGGCCGTAACTAGTGAAGATTTCCAAAGGCAAAAAGTTACTCCTGCTTGGGTTGGTCCTTGTAGTCATTGACCAGATCATTAAGATTGTGGTTAAGACTAACATGGAGTTGGGACAGCATATCTACGTGATAGGCAATTGGTTCCAGATCCTTTTCATCGAGAACGAAGGGATGGCTTTCGGTATGAAATTCGGCGGAGCCGTAGGGAAATTCCTTCTGTCCTTTTTTAGGATAGGCCTTTTCGCCGCTCTTTGCTGGTGGATATCGGCCCTGGTGCCGGCGTAAATGGCGGTAAGGTGATTGCGGCCGGTACACCAGACGAGGTGGCCAAGGTGAAAGATTCGATTACGGGCCAATATTTGAGTGGCGCCAAAAAGATTGAAATACCAAAGAAGCGTCGCAAAGTGACGAATAAAACAAAATATCTCGAAATTATTGGCGCGCGTGAGAATAATTTGAAGAATATTGACGTAAAGATTCCGCTCGGCTTAATGACGGTGGTTTCTGGCGTGTCGGGCTCTGGTAAATCGACGCTCGTAAATGAAATTATGGCGAATGAGCTATTGGCTCGCTTGAATCGTGCACAGACCGTGCCTGGTGCACACGAGCGCATCGATGGTATTGAGAATTTGAATAAGATTATCGTGATTGA
>ONUG01000012.1 GCA_900320965.1 uncultured Bacteroidales bacterium
CGCCGCGTCGAAGATGGAAGAGGCTACCGGGAACAGAATCAAGACGCAGCTCGCCCAGAAATACTATGACCTGGCCACGAAGGATCCTTCCCTGAAGGTGGATCTGTTCACCACCAGGGAGAAAGACGTTGACCTGTCGCTGATCAGCAAGGTCAATGTCGTCAAGACCAAGGACGACAGGATCGTCTGCGCTCCCGTCATCGAGGGTATAGGGAAACCTGAGCCTAGGGAGGTCTCCCAGTCCCAGTGGCAGCGCCTCTGGATGGCGGAGGACAAGGTCGAATACAAGCGCAACCTCGCCGCGACGCTCTTCGCAGACGTGCTGCGCCAGCAGAAACAGGCGGAGGCCGAGAAGCAGCAGGAGGAGAAGCGCATGAACTCGCCCGAGCAGAAGGCGAAGGAGGAACGCGAGGAGAAGGCCAAGGAGGCTCTCACCAAAGCCGAGACCAGAGCCGTCGTGGGCATTATTGCCGGGGCAGTAGCCAAACAGGAAGAGGAGGAACACCACCGTGGCTTCCATCGCTAGGATCCTCCTGTCCGGACTGGTGGCCGTAAGTATTGCCGCCAGTCCGGCCCTTGCCGGCAACAAGTACCCGTCACCTAGGTTGAACCCTATATCCCTCAATAGAACGATGAGCAAAGCGAGCGACTATGTAGACAAATACGCGGAGGCCGCGATGGAGCAGATGCGCAAGTACGGCATTCCTGCTTCCGTGACGCTGGCACAGGGCATCCTGGAAAGCGCCAGCGGCCAGAGCGAGCTGTCCCGCAAGGGCAACAACCACTTCGGGATTAAGGCTACGAAAACGTGGCTGGACGGCGGCGGCCGGTATCTCGTGTATACCGACGACAAGCCGAACGAGAAGTTCTGCCAGTACGCTTCGGTGGCCGACAGCTACGAACATCATTCCCTCTTCCTGAGGGGGAACAAGCGGTACTCTAACCTCTTCGAGCTGTCTCCTGACGATTACGTCGGATGGACGCGCGGGCTGCAGGAGGACGGCTACGCCTCCAGCAAGCAGTATGCGTCCAGCCTCCAGGCGCTCATCCGTCAGAACGGTCTTGACAAGTACGACAGGATGGTGATGCAGGAGAAGGGCTGGCAGAGCACGCTTGCTCCGACTACGAGCACCGCCGACCTGGCCGCCAACTCCAAGGCCGTGTTGGGCGAGCAGCCCGCACCGGCTCCCTCGGAGGAGAAACCGGCCCAGGAGCAGGAGGAGCCGAAGAAGGATGAGCCCAAGGACAAGGACTACTTCAATACGATCTCTTCCGGGGCGGATGCCCAGGAGAACGATTCCTGGAAGAACTTCTTCGGCTTGATGGGAGACAGCGGAGGATATACCTCCGATCCCATCGTCGAGCTGGCCAGCGCCCTGTTCGCCGGGTTGATGGCCATGGCCATCCAGATCGACGGGATGGGAGACGCGCAACAGGTGCAGCAGGCACCGGCCGTCTCCCCCGCCGAATCCCAGGCGAACGCCCTAGCCTCGAAGAACTTCGACGAGGCGATGAATGCAATGAACAACAATCCTATAAAAAGAACCAGATCATGATCAAGTGCAATGTTACCATCGTCGGGCGCGTCTTCCGTGCCCCCGAGATCAAGAACGACCGTGAAGGCAACCCGTTCGTTACCTTCGGCGTTTCCAGTGAACTGAAGGACAACGGGGAGACCCGCGACATCGACATCAGCGTCGCCTGTGACGGCGAGGACGAGGAAATCCTCAGCCTCTCCTCCGGAGACCGTGTCAAGGTCAAGGGTGTCCTGACTTTCCGTAAGCGTGAGGACGTCGTCTTTTTCAACCTCTCCGGCAGCGAGGTGAAGAAGGACGTCAAGGAGAAGGACAAGATCGAAGGGACGATGTCCTTCCGCGGCACGCTCGGCGGGAAGGAAATCCAGGAAAAACAGGGTAAGAAAGGTGCATACAGGGTCTTCGACGCCTACAGTGCGGAGAAGATCGCTGAGGACAAGTTCGCCTACATCTGGGTGCATTTCGTTGACTTCTCCGAGGAGCGTCCGGAATGCCTTGTCCCCAAGGCGGGCATCAATGCCGAAGGCGCCCTGGAGCTAACTCTCTTCAACGACCGTCTCGACATCGGCTGCCGTGTCAAGTCCCTCTCCGAGTGGGAGAAGCAATTCAATAACCAGTAGTCACCATGGCAGCAGACAAGAAGTATCACTCGGATGGACCCTCCGCGGCCGACAGGGCGCTGGAGCGGTTCACCGAGTTGATGATCGAGAAGATCCAGTCCTTCCAGGGCGACTGGAAGAAACCGTGGTTCATGCCCGGAGCGGCCATTCCTCCCCAGAACCTTTCTGGCCGTCATTACAACGGAGGGAACTCCCTCATGCTGATGCTCCAGGCCGAGAAGATGGGCTATGACATTCCTGTATGGGGGACTTTCGACCGCATCACGAATCTCAACTACATCAAAGATAAGAACGGGAATGTGTTCCAGGCCCGGGACAAGAATGGGAACAAACTTCCCATGGTCGCCGTCAACAAGGGCGAGAAATCTTTCCCCGTGTTCCTGACCACGTTCACCGTCGTGAATCCCCAGACGAAGGAGAGGATTCCATACGATGACTACCGGAACCTGTCGAAGGAGGAACAAGCTAAGTACAAGGTCTATCCGAAACTCCAGGTCTTCAACGTATTCAACGTCGCCGGTCAGACGAACATCGCTGAGACGCGACCGGAACTGTACGAGAAGCTGAAGCAGTTGGCCGCCGGTCAAATCGTGCATCAGGGAGACCTTAAGAGCGACCCGGCCATCGACAGGATGATCGATGATAATCTCTTCTTCTGCCCGATCAACCAGGTGAAGGGTGACAAGGCCTACTACTCCCCTGCCCGTGACGAGATCGTCATTCCGACGCGTGAGCAGTTCATCGACGGAGAGGCCTTCGCCACGAACACGCTCCATGAGTGTGCCCATGCGACAGGAGCCGCATCCAGGCTGAACAGAACGATGGGACATGCGTTCGGCTCAGAGGAGTATGCGAAGGAGGAACTGACGGCAGAACTGTCGGCCGCCCTCATCGCCAGCCAGCACGGGCTCACGAAGCACGTGAAGAATGACAGCGCCGCCTATCTCAAATCTTGGCTTGGTTCCCTTCAGCAAGGCCCTGACTTCTTGAAGACCGTCCTCTCTGAGGTAAAACGCTGTACCGGCATGATCAACCAGAGGCTTGATGCCATCCAACTGGAGTTGGACAAGGGTGAAAAGGCTGACTTCTCATTGTTCAGACCTGGTGTTTCACCACAAGAAGGAGCCCAACTGGCCGTTGCGTCGAAGCAGGTCGAAGAGGATGATTCCCAAGTTCATCACAGATCAAGATAAACAGATTACTCGGATTCTTTTCTTTTGTGAAGCAGCTCCTCTATCGGAGCTGTTTTGCGTATTTTCTTTTCACCAATGATTGAGTGTCGCAAAAAATCGTAACTTTGTATATTGTGGTTTAATTCCAGGAAACAGAAGCTATTTCTGTTGTTGTCATGGATGAAAGTATTGTTTTTTGCAGATTCACTCAGGAACGAATAGAAACTAAAGACGATATATGTTTATTCAGAATACTCTGATAGATAACTCCGAGCATTTTATGCTATCTGAATATCTTCGGGAGATGCTCTGCAAGGAAGAGTACCGAAGACTACGGATTGCCACCGGATTCTGGGATCTAGCCGGCATGAAGGTACTTCAGGATGAGTTTGAGGCTTATTTTGAAAGAGGTGGTGTTTTGGATCTTCTTATAGGACAAGAGCCCCAGCTTAGGTCGTATCAAATGCGTCCCGATTTGACAAAGGAAGAGAAATTCCCGGATTTCTACATCCAGAGAGATATCGAAAAATTGTCCGAGGATTATCAACCCATCGTCCGGATGCTATTAAAATATGCAAATCCAGATGACGATCAACAATCACGGATCCACATCCGTATCTACGGGCAGGATTCTGAGGTGAAACGATTCCTCCATGCAAAATGCTACATTTTCAGTGGTAATGGTGTCGCTCACGGTATTATTGGCAGTTCTAATTTTACCGAAAAAGGCCTCAGAGGTAATGCGGAATTGAACTATCTGGAAACGAACCCACGCATAGTTGATGGTGTTGTAGATGAATACGGCAAATCGCACATAGCCTGGTTTACCGAGATGTGGGAACAAAGCGTTCCTTGGACTGGAAAGTTTATCAAGGAAATTTTGGCGCCATCCCCAGTTGGGAAGAGAGTTAAGGATGTTATCGAAAAGGAGCAGAATAAAGCATTGACGCCTTACGAGGTGTACATCAAGTATCTTCAGGAGCAGCTTGGAGACATTGCGGATCCTAGCTCGAGTGTGGTACTCAAGTCATATCTTCCTACTCATTATTCCTCCTTGTCATACCAAATGGATGCTGTGCAACAGTGTTTCTTCATCATGAAGAACCATGGTGGTTTTATACTAGGAGATGTCGTCGGACTTGGAAAAACAGTTGTTGGCCTTCTTATTATAAAGAAATTCCTCGCAGAAGCCTCTACTCTTGGCCGAGAACGGAAAGTTTTAATCATCACACCTCCTGCTATCAAGAAAGCTTGGGAAAAGACTATTGTTGATTTTGACAGGGACGCAGTAGATAAAGTTGGTGACTGTGTGCGTTTTATTACGACCGGCAGTCTTGGTAAACTCATTGACGAGGCTGATGCCGCGGCGGAGGCTGAGGTCAGTGAAGAATTCGACGGTTCTCTTGGCTATGACAATTACGGCCTCATCATGATTGATGAGAGTCATAATTTCAGAAACAACCAGACTCAGAAGTATCAGGATTTGGATACCCTGATCGGAGATATCCAACTCCGCACGGGTAAAGCCCCTTTTGTCGGCCTTCTCTCCGCTACTCCTCAGAACAACTCCCCTGTTGACCTTCGCAATCAGATCTATCTTTTCCAGCGCGAGCCCAATAAGAGTACTCTTCCGAATGTCTTGGGAGGGAAATTGGATTCTTTCTTCAGCCGCATGATTAAGGATTTCAATGATTCCAGAAAAGACAGCTCTCCCGAAGGGAAACGTATGCTTCAGTATGTGGCCAGCGAAATTCGTGAAAGGGTTCTCAACGATCTGGTTGTCAGAAGGACGAGAACGGATATTCGCAAGCACTATGCTGAAGACAGCGCACAGCTAAAGTTCCCATTGGTCAAGGAGCCGCACAAGCTCGAATATGAGTTGGATGATGAACTTTGCCAACTCTTCTTCGATACCATTTCTGCCATCGTCAAGGATGAGTACCAGCCGTTCGATCCTGAAAAGAATCTTGGTTTTTATCGGTATACGGCTATTTCATACTTCAAGTCTCCGGAAAACAAACGCAAATATGAGGGCCGCAACATCAGTGCAGACCGTGTTTCTAGGCAGCTCTCTAATATTATGCGTATTCTCCTTGTCAAAAGACTGGAAAGCAGTTTCAGTGCATTCAAGACATCCCTGCATAATCTGGAACGTTATACGCAGAACATGATTGACATGCTTGAGAACGATACGGTCTATATTTGCCCGGATGTCGATGTCAACCATGTTATCGTAGCGGAGGGAGGCTTGAAGAAGGCCATCCGTAAATTGGATGAGTTGGTTGAAAGGAAGGGAAAGAACAACCTCAAGTTTAAGAGGGAAGATTTTTCCGACAAGTATATTGATGATCTCCGTCAGGACCTGAAGTTGATCAAGAATCTTTGCGCACGTTGGGACAAGAACGACCTCGACCCGAAGATGGACGCCTTTAAGTTACATCTAATGACGGATCTCTTCGACAAGGATATCAACAATCCTCATGGATACGACAAACCCCGTCTGGTCATATTCACCGAGGCAATTGATACGCTTGACTCCCTCGTCCGCTACATCAACTCCACTGGCAAGCATAAAGCCCTTAAGATTTCAGCAAAAAACCGTGATGAAATGCACCAGGCCATTGTGGCTAATTTCGACGCTAATGCGAAGGAAGAAGACAGGAGAGATGATTACGACGTCCTCGTCACCACGGAAGTCCTTGCTGAAGGTGTCAACCTACACCGCTCGAACGTTATTCTTAACTACGATACCCCTTGGAACGCAACGAGGTTGATGCAGCGGATTGGCCGCGTGAACCGAATCGGGTCAAAAGAGGATTACGTTCATGTCTTCAACTTCTACCCCACCACACAAAGCAATCAGCAAATACGCCTGATAGAGATTGCTTATGCAAAATTACAGGCTTTCCACACAATGTTTGGTGAGGATAACAAGATCTTCAGCGAATTGGAGGAACTCTCTGAAGCCGACTTCAATAAGCTTATCGATGACGAGGAATCTCCTTTCGGCAAGTATATCTCTGACCTGAAAGGGTTCCAGAAAGCCCATCCGGATAGATACGCATTTTTGTCAAACCTGCCCTTTGAATCCCTGGGAGGTGTCTTGCGCAATACTGAAGCAGGAAAGACCGTTGCCGTGATTACTGCTATCAACCGTGGGCTTACAAACATCCTCGCTTCCGGAGAAGAGGTGAAGACTATCTCGCCATTAGAGTGTATGGCTGAACTGAAATGTAAGGAAAATGATCTCTTTGACTCGCCAGAGAATGCTATCAGTGATGAAGTCAAGCAAGCCATTCTGAATTGCTATCAGATGCATGTTACCCAGATGGCTACAGCACGAGATTCTTCCGGAACGATTCGTGCTGCAAATCTTTTCCTGCATTCTTTGGAATCTGAACTGACTACACCTGAAGCAAAGAAAGCGTGGAAAGCCGCCAATCGCGCCTTGCGCAACAATAACACTACCGTTGCCCGCAGGTTGCTCAAATACAAAGAAGAAAGGGACCAGCAAGGAGATTCCCTATTTGGGGTCAATGAGGATGTCAGTATCTGGATAACCTCCGTATTTTCAACGATTGCCGAGAAAGCGACGGTCAGATACGGCGATCCAGTCTTTGCCCTCTGCGAGGAAAAACAATAATGCGCTAATATCATAGGACCATGCGAGACGTTCTTAAAAGTATATTTGATAACGACTATCCCGGCTATCCGGTATTTCTTGACAAGGTGCTCCGGCCTATTTTCGGCGAGGAGCTTGAGGTCTTACCCGTCAAAGAAGACATCACGTCCGACATTGACAGAGAAGCTCTGAAAAAGGCAAACATCAAGAGTATCTACCGAGTTGCTCAGATTGATTCGGATACCGACGTTGACATTGTGGAAGTATTCGATGTTACCTTGGAGGATAATGCGATTATCTCCCGGTCACGTGTGGGCATACAGCGTATCATCAGAAGCAGGGTATTCCAATTTACCCACGCCTTCATGCTTTTCCATTATGACAATCCTGAAGGTCGGAACTGGCGTTTCTCTTATGCATATAAACGAGGCACACAGTCTGATACGACTGAAGCAAAGAGGTATACTTATCTATTTGGGAAAGATCTCCATTGTCGTACCGCTATTGATCGGTTCGTTTCGTTGGCTGCAAGCAAAAAGGATAACAAGGCACTTCTTGAAGCCTTTTCTGTCGAAGCCCTTTCGGATGAGTTCTTTGACACATATCGGAAGCAGTATGCTAAGTTTGTGCGCTACATCACAGGGAAGGAGTATGTTAAGGAAGGCGGCAAATGGGTTGAAAAGCTGACAGGAAAACCCAATGAGGTGATTTACACTGCCTTTTGTAATAACGAGAAGAAAGTCCGCGATTACGTCAAGAAACTGATGGGGCGCATTACATTCCTCCATTTCCTGCAAAGGAAAGGATGGATGTGTGGAGATTATAATTTCATGCTCCATCTCTTCCGCAATTCGAACAAACAGGCTGATTATCTTAATTCCGTCCTTGAACCTCTATTTTTCGGGATACTCAATACTAAGCCAGAAAACCGAAAAGCCCTGTTCGAGGAGCAGGAGTGGGATAGTTCTCTTCTGAAGGAATGGTCCTCAATCCCCTACCTTAATGGTGGTCTTTTTGAAGCAGACGAAGAAGATTATCTTTCCATTGTATTTCCTAGGGAATATTTCTCGGAATTATTTGAATTCTATTCGGAGTACAACTTCACTGTTGATGAAAACGATCCGGATGACGCAGAAGTAGGTGTTGACCCTGAAATGTTAGGCAAGATATTCGAGAATCTGCTTGAAGATAACAAAGACAAGGGAGCTTTTTACACGCCCAAGGAGATTGTCAGATACATGTGTCAGGAATCGCTCATCGCCTATCTTGTAGAGAAAGCTGGGATTATAGAAGGACAGGTCAGAGCCTTTGTGACCAATCCTTACGAAGAAGCAGAAAAGCTAAATGACGATGAAATTGACAAACTCTTTGATGCTTTGGTTGCAGTCAAGATTTGCGATCCTGCAATCGGTTCAGGAGCTTTCCCGATGGGTCTCCTCAACGAACTTGTCAGATGCGAAGAGGCATTGGTTCTCGGAAAAGAGGAGAACCGAGACAGGGCACAACTCAAACGTGAAATAATCAAGAACAACATTTACGGCGTTGACATTGAGAAAGGAGCCATTGATATTGCCCGTTTGCGCTTCTGGCTTTCTCTTGTCGTAGATGAGGATACTCCCTCTCCCCTCCCTAACCTTGACTATAAGATTATGCAGGGTAACTCTCTGCTTGAGAGCTATAAAGGAGTAGACCTTAGCCGTTTGACGGAACAAACAGGAGAACTCGATATTTTTTCGTCAAGCGAAGCAGTCGAAGGCATCCAAAAGTCTTTGAGAAAGAAACTGAGCTCATATTACAGTTGTACAAATCATACCAAGAAACAACAGCTACAGAATGAGATTAAATCTCTAATTAAGAGCCAGGTCAGCATCTCCTATCCGCAGCTCGATTTATCAGACATTGATGTTGCCGGTAATCAAGATTTCTTTCTTTGGCACACCTGGTTCTCTGATGTTTTCAATCGACCGTCTGATTGCAACGGCCAATCCGGCTTTGACATTGTTATCGGAAATCCGCCATATCTATCATCTAAGGCCATACCAGAGGAGCAAAAGGCCCTTTATAATAGAGCGTTTCAAACCACTAAAAAGCAATACGACTTATACTCGGTTTTCATTGAGTTGGCTTTAAGGCTTTCCAAGGAGAACGGAGTCCATTCGTTTATTGTACCAGATTCATTGATCGGCCGTTCAAACTTTGAGGGGACTCGAAAGATATTGCTAACCGGAACTATTATTATGAAATGGTTGCATATCAATGATGTATTTGAGGCCGCAAATGTGGCAAGTCTAATCTATGTCTGCAAGAAGAGGCACAACGAGGGGTCATGCTTTGTATATCAGAAAGCGACAGATGTCCCCTCTTGGCAAAATGGGATTATCCGTAGTATTGTGATAGATTCTCTTAACGCTCTTAATTCAGAATCTTCAAAAATTCTTTTTGCAGAGCCGGATAAGCTGCTGGTGCTCAGCCATCTGAGATCCTTCCCTACATTCGAAGCCAACTGTACTTTATGGAGAGGTGAAGAACTTGGGAAGGGGGCAGATGTGATTATTCATTCAATACACAAAGGAGCTGCTCCCATTCTTTCTGGAGAAGATGTTCATAGATACGAAAATCCTCTACCGACAAAATGGATTCGCCAGGGGGACATCGCCAAGGATGCCCCATATTCGGAAAAGAAAATCCTTATTAGACAACTGGGAGATAGAATTAATGCTACAATCGATAAATATGGAATGGTAACCACCCAATCTGTTTATTCAGTTTTGCCATCAGATAACAAGAAAGATAACCTCTTCTTTTATCTCGGATTGTTGAATTCATCTCTCTTCGACTTTATCTATAGAATGATTTCTGGCGACAAACAGACATTTAAGAGAATAATACTTGAAAACATAAAGGCCCTCCCACTACCAAACAGCATCTCGGCTGATATGTATCAGCAGGTTGTTTTATTGGTAAAACAAAGATTGACCTCGGCTTCGTCAAACTATAATAGTATAGAGAAGGCCATTGATGATGTGGTCTATAAACTATATGATCTGTCTCCAGATATGATCAGGATTGTTCAATCACAGTAATCTCATCTGGCGAAAGGCCATAAAAAGAGTATACCACTCTATTGATTTCCTCCAGAGTAGAAGGACTCGGTTTTTGCAAATGACTCTTTACCAGAGCGATGATTGTTTTCTCGTCATTCACGGGCATGATAGGAATGGGTAGGCTTTCCAATTGATTCTTCTGGATATGGGGGAACAGGCCATCAATGTTCATATATGCAACATTAAACCAAAAAGTACATACAGGGCTGTTTAATACCCCCATTAAGAAGCAGGCCGTATCTTGATCTGGAGCCGCACAATTATAAACCGAGTTGGTATTGTAATAACCTACCTCATCTAATGCAAACTGAATCTCTCCGCTGCAGAATTTTGTGACGAGTTTTGGTTTGTTTTCAAACACTTCCCGCGTTTTGAACTTGGACGGATTTGAAAAATCCGGATTGCAATATAAGGAAGCTCGACCTTCTATAAAGAACGGCTTAATCTGCTCGGATTTCATTAACGGGTATGGCGTTGGCGAGGTTGTTATGCACTCATCTTTATATCCGCATTCAAGGCCCCTTGTGATTTCAAGATAACTACCGAGCGGTTTTGTTTTAGCACTTTGGATCTTTGAGAAAAGTTCGATTGTCTCGTTTGTGTAAACAAAAGGAAAAATGGAGAATGGCATCGACTCGACAACCCCTCTTTCTGCAAGAACC
The DNA here is from genome assembly GCA_900320965.1 of uncultured Bacteroidales bacterium. Lineage (GTDB taxonomy): Bacteria > Bacteroidota > Bacteroidia > Bacteroidales > UBA932 > Cryptobacteroides. The sequence goes on from ONUG01000012.1 coordinate 10,716, forward strand.
AATAAATCAAAAGTCTTTGTCTCGTTATTGAATCGATACGATGCAACTTTCTCATCTTTTCGTCCCTTCGAACAGACCATAATATTCGCCTCTACAGATGCTGTTTCGAAGGGAGCCTCGGCATTAACATAACGATTAATAAAGAGTTTCTCTTTTAAGAACAATCTGGCGGGCATAAAGTTCTCGTTAGAGAGGAGGCGTGTTGGAACGATAAAACTGAGTGTTCCTTTTTTATTTAGTAGCCGATATGCCTGCTCAATGAAAAGAACATACAAATCGTATTGTCCAACGGCCAACTCGTAATTCTTTTTGTAAGTTGGCTTTAGCGACACATCAAAGTTCTTAGTCCGGACACTGACATATGGCGGATTCCCGATAACAATGTCAAAGCCAGATTGACCGTTGCAATCAGACGGTCATCAATTGCTCTCAATAATTGATATCTCTGCAGAATCCAATCCGTAGAGCTCATATACGATTCTATCGATCTGCTTTTCAAGTTCCAAAGTATTGAACTCCGGATCCCGTCTCTTCCCATCTATAATGGCCGACACCTTGCTCGCAATAGACTCTTGTTCTGACTCAGGACTCGGAAGAGGTATCATTATAAGAGGCTCCTTGTCTACTTGATAATTATCTCCCTGCATTTTCCCCTTCTTCTTGAGCCAGTAAGCGATCATCTTGGAATTAAGCAAACCCGTAAGGAAACGCAAATCCCACCGGGAGGTCTGTATTACAAAGAAAGTTTGAGTGACATAGCAGTCAAAATCTGAATAAGAAAAGCATGGCATACCTACGCACTTGCGAAGAGACACGATTTTTTCTCCCTTAAAGAAGTGTTCTTTTCTTGCTCGATGTAAACCATAGGGCTTATTGCTGGATGTGATTACGGATTGGAATTGATCCAGATGTGCTTTAAGGGTGGGACAATTGTCCAAGCTCCGAGGATCACTAAATGTAGAATCTGTGTAAATTAACCACTTATGGTTGTTCGGCTCTGTATAATACCGTCTTATCTCAGCTGTTGTATAGTACGGCTTAATAAGAGCCTTTTCCGTATCATTCAAACTAAGCGAGCGATACTCTTCCATCGATAGGCCGAATATGCCATCACCAATGGCATGGGATCCTAATTTCGATTGTCCTCTCTTGTCCAGAAAATCTTGCGGAAAGACGATACCTTGGGCCACCTCGTCATCCATTAGGAAGACCTTATTGCGCTTAATCTTGCTGAGCAAATCTTCATCCCCAGAGAATGTTAATGGATTATCGGATGGCTGCGCTTCAAAGATAATCTCTTTATAATCTGTGTGTTGCGTGCTATTCTTATTGAGCAGGGCAATCATATCATCCTTTGTGGCTCCCGGCAGCAAAGTGCGTAAATCTATCTGATGCATTGCCCTTGAGGTATTTCTGCTGATTATCATAACCATTGTTTGTATTCCAGCTTCCGAGAATACCATATATGTGTTAAAATCCAGAAGCTGAGAGATTCGCGTATCTTTTAAGACCTTGTATCTCAACTTCTTTGCACCAGAACTTGTTGTCCAGTTGTTTTGCGCAATAAAACAAACGACTCCCCGCTGATTCAATAAATCGATAGAATGACATGCGAACCCGTACCAGATGTCCATCTTGCCCATATAATAAGGGCTTGCTTCTCTAAATCCATTAAAAGCATCACGATTTGTATACTCTTTTATGTATGGTGGGTTCCCGATAACGATATCAAATCCGTTGCAGCCTTGCGGTCGCTATTCTGAATCATCCATATCCTGTCTAAGATATCGATATAACGTGCATCTGTGAACCTTAAGTTTCCGTGCAATTGCGGCCTTTGAATATCCTTTCTCAAGCAGCCGACGAATCGTTGCCCCCTTGCCATCTAATTTATGCTTGTTATTCTTACTTCCCTCAACTCTGCCTAGTTTCGCACCCTCTGCCTTCTTTCTGGCAAGAGCCTCCTTAGTACGTTGGCTTATAAGATTCCGCTCTATCTCCGCAGATAAACCAAATGCAAATGCCAGAACTTTACTTTGAATGTCTTCACCAAGCCTGTAATTATCCTTAATTGTCCATACTCGGCATTCTTTGCTCATGCAGATGTTCAAGATTTCCATAATCATGAATAGACTTCGCCCCAAACGGGACAGTTCGGCACAGATGATTAGATCATCCTTTTGAACTCGCTTCAGAAGCTTACCCAGTTGGCGCTTATTGTAGTTTTTCGTTCCGCTGATTGTTTCTTCAATCCATCCGTCAATGTGAATGGATTCCTTGATGCAGAAGTTGTTTATCTCAAATCTCTGATTCTCGACAGTTTGTTTGTCGCTGCTTACTCTAATGTAACCGTAATTCATACAATACAATTTTAATTGCGCCTATTCTTAGAAAGTTGGCTATCTTTGTATATGTGTGTAATGGCAATAGCCAAGCTATCTTTTTGTACTTGATATGAAGATTTTAACTCTCAATCTCAAACGTCAGTATTTCGACGAGATTCTCGCCGGAACGAAGACCCACGAATACCGAGATTTGTTTCCGGAGAATAATGACAAGTTCATTCGTTACGTCCTGAATGGAAAAGAATACAAGGTCAACGAAATACCTTCGGAAGAAGATGAACCTGGAGAGGTTACACCTGTCCCGATCAAGTACGATGCTATAAAATTCCTAACAGGAGCTTATAAAGGCACCCGTCCATACATTATCGTTGAGGTGCTCTCTGCTAATATCCTTATCCCTAAAGACGATCAGGGCAACGAGATTATAATATACGACGAAGCCGCTGACATCGAATTCATAATGGCCCAGATGGATTATACTCTAGGCCGAATCCTTGAGAAATCAGATGGTGTTGCATAATCGAAAAACTGAAGTGTATCTCCACTAGAAAACTGACCACATTATGAAATCAGAAGAGATAGCCCTCCCGTGGTTTCCCATCACGCCTGACTATATTGACCAGTACCACGAAAGCGTACTGAAATACCTTCGAGATGCCATCAACGATCGTTCTCAGGATCTGTCCAATGACAGCTCCTATATGACGACTATCGGCCTGTTGTTGCAGCGGGCTGAGCAGATCTCTTCGGAGCTTGGCGAACTCCCCCTTCAGGAGGCGGAACAGATACGCCACCAGGACCTTGAAAAAGACATAAAGATCCTCGCTGCGGCCGCTTTCCTGTGTGAAGGTGACCGGATGGCTGACCGGCAGAGATACATGTCTTGCCTGATATATCTTATTTCTCTTCTCAAGCAGGATATCTCAGATGTCCTAGTACCTCTTTTCGTTCGGCTCATCCGGGCAGAGGGCATCGACGATGTCGGATATACCCTCGATGCTGTCGTTGACCTTGACGTCCTTGCCTTTGTAAAGGCGCTACGTGGAGCAAAGATTAGGGAGTGCGAGAAGGATTGGTGGTATGAGAACCACGGTACCGTCCAGGTGAACAAGGACAACGTTTCGTTGTTCGACTTAAATCGCTTCTTCCTCCGGATGAAACTGAAGAGCGGCAACAGTTTCAAGCCTACGCTTTCCGCAGAAGACGGAACCATTGCCGTTCTCCAGGACAAGAAGGACAAGAAAGCCTTTTCAGTCAACTCTTTCCTGAATACCGTAGCCACCACCGTTCCTGAAGAGCCAGAGGAAGAGAAGAAGAAGGTATATGGTGATCGTGACATCCTCACTGTCCGGGTCCTGAACAAGGGTTATGATTCCATCTTTGCCGAGAGCACCGATCCTGCATACGAGACCGTATCCGGTCCGATCGTCATTCGCACTGCCTCCAATATCCGGGGCATTTACATGACGGATATCACCCGAAACATCGGACTGGGCGCCACGATCAACGTCACATATCATCCGGATGAGAGTTGCTTTTCAATCGATGAGACTGTTATCGAGTTCATCCGTAAAACCTTCTGGGAGGATGATGAAGACATACAGCAGTACTCGAAGATGGATGCCATGCTCCTCTTCCCCTATCGTGATAACGTCAAGAATACCTGGCTGACAGAATACGGTTTTCTGGTCAGGACCGAATATGAATCCCTCCCCCGTTTCTCCTACCGAACGCTGGAGATCCAGACTTATGATGATGACCTTGATTTCTTCATCGCTTCCGTTACCAACGACATTCCGGACAGACAGTTTGGTGAGAAAGAGGCCAGGGACAGTTTCGTGCGTCTTTTGTTCTATTCGAATAAGATCATCTCTTCACCTATACCGCCAAAGAAGACAATCCGGATGATGGATAAGGAACGAATCAGTCTTCTCCATCGCATCCTGGCAATCAAACAGGCCCGTGCTCTGAGTGGTTCCAAGAATAAGGAAAGTTATCTGGGTGTTTGCTGCGCTTTGGCTGCGATCGTGGAAGACAGCGTCGATCTCGATTACTATTCATTCTCCAGGCAATACCTCCAGTCCCTGATCGCTTTCGCGAAGAAGGACTATGATGGCATTCAGTCTTTGGATACCTACGATTCCAAGGACATGGGCATCCTTGAAAAGCGCACGATGGCCAAGGTTCTGAAGGAGTATGACAATCCGGAGGAATCCGATGTCCTTACCCAGGTCATCAGTGAATTGCAGGACACAGAGCTCTCGGACGTCGCGAAACTCGTCCAGGCATCCAACCGTTTTATCGGGAGCACCTCCCTCGAACGGCTCCGGGATGATCTTCACCGGGAAATATGCACGATATTGAATATCAACGATGCGATTGAAGTCATCGGTAATAAGGACAATTCATATTTCCCATTCCCTCCTGAAGACGACAGGATTGAGCATAAGATGTCGTGGGTGTATGACAACGAGACCTCCCAGCCTAATGAGACGGACCAAAGCTTCAAGATACTCAAGACCCTATGCGCATTTATGAACCGGTACGTCGAGCAGGGCGAGAGTCACCTGTACATAGGGACGGATGAGAAGAGACGTTACATCAACGGAGTACAGGCAGACATCGATTTTCTTATAACGAAGGGTGAACTTTCCTCGGATGGCAACAAGGACAAGAATGACGAGTACTGCCGTCATATCATGGCCATTGTCAAGAAAAGGTTCCCTGAGAGTTTCCAGTATGTCAGCCCTCATTTCAGGGAAGACGGACAGGTGCTTGACCTGACGGTCTCTCCTGCCGTTCAGGGGATTGTCTACCTTGATGGTATCCCCTACTACCGATACGGTTCGGAAAGCAAGAAGATGCCTGACAACATCAAGCAGGAGATTATTGACCGTAAGTATCTACGGCACAGTGAGATGGCTGATAAGATCGATGCCATCAGCAAGGCTATCCAGACCGGCAAGACTATAATCCTGAAGGGGTATGATTCGTCCAACAGCAATACTACCGGCGCGGACAGGAACGTCGAGGCGTTCAGTTTCGTGGACAATGGCCGCTTCGATGCTATCTGGGCGTATGATTACAGTGGCAAGGAACGCAAGAACAAGGTCTTCCTCCTAAAACGGGCAAACGCTGTAGAAGTCACCAACCGGAACTGGCAGTATGCAAAGTTGCATAGGACGTTTGACTTGGACATGTTCGGTTTCTATGGCACTGAGCATATCGAACTCAACATGGAATTGAAAACGACTCGTGCCAAGAACATCCTTGTCGAGCAGTATCCTGATGTCAGGAATTACCTTGAGATTCTTCCGGATGGACGCTGGAGAGTGAGCGGGACGCTAAACAACAAGCTTTCCCTGTCTGCCGCGTGTGGTTTCTACCTGAACCTTGCGGATGACATTGACATCTCGAACTCCCCGGAACTCAAAGCGTATATCAATGAGAGATTGACATACTTGATTGAAAAACTATAATATGGTAGGTAGATTCCCGGTCATTACTCTCTGCGGTAGCACTCGCTTCAAAGAACAGTTCCTTGAGGCACAGAAACGTCTCACTCTCGAAGGCAATATCGTCATCAGTGTCGGTCTCTTCGGCCATTCTGGTGACGATGAGGTATGGACTCCCGGGACCAAGGAGATGCTGGACAATATGCACAAGCGGAAGATAGATATGGCAGATGCCATCTACGTTATCAATGTTGGCGGATATATTGGCTCCAGTACTCGTTCTGAAATAGAGTACGCCGAAAAGCATGGAAAGACCATAATGTATCTTGAAAAACCTTAATCCTATGGCACAATACCCCTGTGAGAAATGCAAGCTTCGCGCACACTATGACAGGAGCCCGAAGTCTTCCCTCGGAAGACTCTGGCGCTGGCATATCAACTTCTGCCCTGGCTGGAAGGCATACTTCACCCATCAGGATGAGAAGACCAAGGCTGAACTGAGAGGACAATATAACTTCCACAAGTACCAGTAGCCTATGACCTTCCTGCTCGAATCCCTCGCCGCCTGCGCGCTCTTCACGCTGTTCGTGTTCCTGATGTCCCGGGATCCGGTGAAGACCATCTTCAACTATCCACCGGCCATCATCGAGCGCTGCAAGTCCCTCGGACTGGTTGACGACAGCAACCGTCCCGGCGGACCGGCCTTCTACGCGAAGAAGATTGTAGCTCTTATCATCTTCGGTGTGCTGCTTGGCCTCCTCGTGAAGTATGTCAACGGCTGCACGACGTTCTGGTGCGGGGCCCTCACGGCCTATGCCCTCTGGTGCGTCGTGGACTGGTTCGACGCCTTCGTGCTTGACTGCCTTTGGTTCTGCCACGACAGGCATTTCGTGATCAAGGGGACCGAGGATATGGTGAAGGACTACCACGACTACTGGTTCCACATCAAGGGCTCCCTCATCGGCATGGTGCTGGCCATCCCGGCCGCCCTCATCGCCGGGCTCATCGTAATCCTTTAGCGCCATGACGGACACAGAGGACAGACCCTACTGGATTATTGACATCCTGCCGGAGCAGGTGCCCATGTACTCCCCCGGCCGTTATTTTACGGTCGCACGGTATTTCCGGTCCCGGCTGGACGAGTACCTCCGGAAGTTCGCCTCCCTTCTCAACAAGCTCAACTGCTACTGTCATCTTGAAGTGGGCTGGGACGGTGAAAACTATACCGACAACTTCGCTCCGGAGGCGCTGGAACGCTTCTTTCAGGAGGCCAACTCCTCGCCAGACCCATTGTACATCCGCGTCAATTCCTCGGACGCGGTGTTCGTATATGCCAACGGCGACCATTATATGACCCTCTACGAGCCGGATTCTGAGCTATTGAATCTTGTCCGCTCCCTCGCTTCGGCGGAAGGCCTTTTCGTCTGGTCTCCCCCGTCAACACCCACCGATCCTCCTTCCCTATGATTGTCGATTCGATGACCCTGAAGGAGATCCACGAGGAGCTCCACAAAGATTTCACCAATACGATCGGTACGCTGGACAACCGCCTGCGTAAGTTCGGCTCCGTCGTGCTGAAGACCAGCCGCTACCCCGTCCGCCGTCACTACGAGTGCAAGTCCATCGAGAAGCGGAACCGTTTCTGGGTTATGCTCACGGCGATCAAGCGGGGCGAGTGGAACGACCCGGTCATCGACTACTACTGCGTCTTCGACAGGCCGGAAGGCCTTTTCTGCGCGTTCCTGGACCCCAAGGGAGGCAATTCCTTCGTCTTTCCTCCGCATTTCTTCAGCAGGTACCGCGAGAGGGTCCTCGGCGGCAGCGATATGTCAGGCCCGGACCTTATCAAGTTCTTCGTGAACAGGATCTGGCGCTGGTCGTTCATGCTCCTCTCCGACGACCGGAAGAAGGGCGTCGCCTCGATGGACGAGGTGCTCTCCAAGGAGAAGATCGACTTCATGGCCTACCATCCGGACGGCATCATGTTCGGCGAGCGGACAGACAACATCTACCTCATCAAGACCATCGTCACTTTCGACATGCTCTACAGGGACCAGGAGGAGATGATGAGCGATCTCTTCGACGTCTACTACAATTCGTTGGCGAATTCCTATCCAGACAAGATCGTGGAGTATGTCCTGGCCCTCGAGAACGACTACGACCGGCGCCCGAGGGAGTAAAATAGAATAATCTATTATTCAAACCGCATTAGATTTGGATAATAGATTATTTAATCGTATCTTGTCGCCAGAAACGAAACCGCACGTTATGGCCGACATAGAACAGAACCTCAGGGAGATCGCCAGGGCCAAGGGCCTGAAGCTCTCCGACATCGCAGCCCGGATGGGCACCACCGTCAGCAACCTGCTGACCAGCGTCAAGGGCAACCCCACCGTATCGAAGATCCAGGGCATCGCCGGAGCGCTCGGCGTGGGCGTCTCCGACCTCCTCACCCTCCGTCCGGAATCCGCCCAGGGGCTCGTCGTCATAGACGGGAAGACCTGGCAGATAGCCAGGCCTTCGAATGCAGTGGTGCAGATTCCCACATATAACCGCTTCGACGTCCTGAGGGGCGACGTGCGGTTCTTCATCGCGAGGGCCGTCGAGGAGACGAAGGGCTCCTGCCTGATGGGCCTCGTCGAGACAATGGAGCTCTTCTGCCTGCTCCACGATCCCTGCAACGAGATGTTCCATCTGTCGCTCTGCTACGGCGAGGGCCAGACGAAGACGTACCCCTACGACAAGATGGAGTACTGTTCCTGGAAGGATGACGTGGCGGTATGGGACGTGCAACAGGTCACCGAGGAGATCATAGGCGATCTTGAGGGGGCGGTCCCGGCCATGCTTCGGCAGGAGTGACGGTCAGTCCTGTTCCGGGTCCTCCCCGTTCAGTTTCGGGGCGACGAAACTGTTCAGACTATGCCATGCGATCTTTCGTGCGAGATCGCTGATTTCTCCTGTCACCCTTGCTTTCTCAAGGGATTCCTCGAACGCCCTGGCTTCGTTGGCGGGTATAACGGTCCAGGGGTATCCTCCGGCGAGGAGCTGACTGTTCATGTACAGCCTCGCAAACAGTCCGCTGCCCGTGCGGACAGGGCGGATGTAATCGATGAAGAAAAGACCGAGGACCGCCCGCACGAAGGCGTTGTCCTCCTGGATCAGCAGCCCTGAGAGGGCCATCATCGCAAAGGGGACGTTTATCCACCAGACAGGGATATGCTCCGATCCCCTGATGAATCCCTCACACTGCCTGTAGTCGTGGGGAATCTCGCCGTCATTCAAACCGTGCTGCTCAAGGGGTTTCATCAGCCGCTCGTGCCAGTCCAGGATCCGGTGGTGCAGGTGTTCCGGACCTCTGCCTCCGGTCATCGAGTCAAGGATGTCCGTCTGGACCTGGCGGAAGGCCTCATGGTATCCAATTGTGACGGCGACATCCGTTTCCTCCGCCTCCTTGCACAGCGTCCCGTATTCCCATTCCCCTCCGGCCACGGCCCGGATCAGGTTCTCCTTCACGTCGTATCCTTCCATTGCCAGAGAGGCGGCCGCATCGTCCTGGAAGACGTCGTCCATCCTTTCCTTGACCTTGGAGGGTGACCATGATGTCCGCAGGAAATCATCCGGCATCTCGCTGATGACCGCGGGACGCATTCTCATCCACATCAGTCGTATGCGCGTGGCGATTGCACAGCTGTCAGGGCCGATCTTGACGCTTCCGAGGAAAGGGTCACAGACATTCACGTCGAAGCAGGAATTCCGCAGGGAGGACAGGATGGCTTCCGCCAGCAGTTCGTTCCCGACGGATATCAGTCCTCCCACCAGCCTGCCGGCTCCGATGTGATATCCCCCTGCGATGGCCGCCTCCGCTATTCCCTTCCTTCCGGGTAGGAGTCCCAGGCAGGTTCGCGCTTCCATCGGGTTCATCTGGTAGAACCCCGGCGAGACGGCGAGTATTGCGGTTTCCAGCGGATAGAGCCTCAGCCCGAACCGGCGCTCGTATTCTACCTTCTCCGGAAGGTCGGAATGCACCACCAGCAGCTCGTATCCCCAGGGAAGGTCTACAACATGCGTGTCAGCCTGCGGGGTGCGGATCGCCAGCTGTCGGGGAATCCTCCCGTCCGCTGCGTTGAAGAGCAGAGACTGCTCGGAACTCAGGCACCAGTCCTTCCCGAAACGCTCTTTCAGGTAATCCGCCACGAAATACCAGTACGCCGCGTGCCAGGCGCTCGGGTCCTTCCAGGCCTTGGTTTTGGTGTCACCGACATAGTACCACCTCCCGGTGATCTTGTGGAGCGTGTCGTTGATTACGAGCGGTGTGATCTGGTCATCGCTGAGGTCCCTTCCTCCGAGGATGACCGCACCGGTGGACTGGCCACGGTCTTCGAGGATCTTGTTCAGGGCGTCCATTGCCGCCCCTGCCTGCTCGTCGGTGACTCCGAAGTCCATCTTGTGCGTGATTTTTCTTTCTTTCTTTTTCATGATACAATAGTCTTAATGGGTTATGGTCTCTGAATTGGATCACTGCATGAACAACTCTATCCGGCAGTTCCGGTTGGCGGACACGGGCTCGTAGTTTGCCGTCCCGCCCTCCGACACCACCTCGATGCGCTCACGCGGCAAACCCCGCTTTTCCATGAGGTCTGCCACGTGCTCCGCACGGGCCTTCGCAAGGGCCGCGTTCTTCTCCGGCGATCCCGTCGCCGAGTCGGCTGCCCCGGTGATGCGGACGCGCAGGTTCTTCTCGATGGCCAGGTCAGCACCGGCGTTTACATTGAGGATCTGCGGTGAGTCCGTGACGTAGGTACCGGCGAGCCGAAAGAAGATGAAGACCGGCGCTCCGAACGGCAAGACTCCGTTCCGGATTTCCTCCAGATAAGGGTTGTGCACGATGTCACATTTATCTGCAGAACCGGGAAAAGACGTCACCGGCGAAGGATCGTCTGCGCTTTCCTTCCTGGTTGTCAGCGGACGGATTTTGCCGTCCTCGAAGCGGAGTCCCGTACCGATGTCCGGCAGCTTCAGGCCCTTCCCATCCCAGAAGGGATTGGCGAGACGCATGAGCAGCGAGTTCAGCCCGCTGTAGTCGTTGTGCGGATGGTAGTGGCCCCCGCTACCAGGGGCGGGTTGCCATAGTTCGTCCGGGTATTTCGAGGGATACTCCCTGATGGTATCCTGGGCGTACAGCGAGATGACGCCGAGCGCCAGGGCAAGCGTAATGATGATGTATCGTTTCATGATTCGACTGTTTTTTTGTTGATGTGATTGAGTTGATGTACTGTGGCGGCAGATCATCGTTTGAGCCTGCGTCCAGCGGGCCTGAGCATCTGGCGGGAATTTGCCAGGCAGCGGCGCAGCCACTCGCGGTCGTCCTCGTCCTTCCGCCGTCCCCAGTCCCCGTGGGCGTGGCCGCCACCGCCTCCGCAGTTTTCCGCGAAGGTCGTGGCACGGTCCACCATCCCCATGGAGAGAAGTGCCGCG
>ONUG01000050.1 GCA_900320965.1 uncultured Bacteroidales bacterium
TCTTCATCTTAAGCTCATCATACGTTCGCTCTCTTTCTTCCGCATCCGGGCCCTCCTCGACAATATCCTTTTCCAATGGCTCTCCTCGCTTTCGCCTCTTTTCGTTCAGACTTGCGTTCTTTACCGTCTTCGTTAACAACGCCTCCGCTTCTTTTTCTGATCGCAACGGATATTGCCTTCTCCAAAGACGCACGAAACTGTCCTGAAGGATGTCATCCGCCCCTGCCGAATCCGCGATCACGCGTCCGGAAACTACTCTCAGCCTCTGTCGAAGCCGTATGAAAGCATCGGTCAAAAAATCTTGTGACATCACTTGAATAACACATCAACATCCGAAATGTAACATAAAATAATGAAAAAAGACAGCCTCTTCCGAGACTGCCTCTAAGTGCGGTAGGTGAGAGTCGAATTCGTGAAGAAATAGCCTGACTCCAACAATAATTATGGAGTCTTCCTGTTGATGGCGTCGTATTTCGCGAAGTCCTCGTAGGTGCCGGTCCAGTCTTTGCCAAAAGCGAGTTTGTGGATCCTGTACCAGATGGTATAACGCGATGGGGCGTTAAAAGAGCCGAAGTTGTTATTCTTCATTATGCTGTTCTCAGTCGGACGCCATACACCATATTGGTAAGTGTAGCCTCCCTCAATTACTCCAACCTCGTCCTTGTAACGATCATCGGCGAGGAACCACGACCACTTTATCTTAGTGGGATCCGGAGTCAGGTCTATATTAGAGTACCATCCGTGAGGTGAATTAGCGTTAATCCTGTCCTTATCCATAGATGAGAGGGTCCCGGAATAATTATACTCATCCGCCAGTTTGGCGAACCCGTGACCACCCGCCTCGTGTTGGATAACCTCTATGGTTTTATCAAAAGAATCATCCAGTTTTAAGAAAAACGCCACACTGTTGCCGCTGGCATAATCCCGCCCAGCCCAATCTTCTGGCTCGTGCATCGAGCAAGCCCCAGCCATACGTACCTCGGAATAATCCTGGTTAACGCAAACAACCACAAGGACTTCGTCCATTCTCTTCGGATCCTTCACGGCTTTGAGAGCCAGCTCAAAGCATTTGGACTCATTACCGACGATAGCCGTGCCTGGTAGTGGAGTTGAGCCAAGGCTCTGACCTCCGAGCTCATATCCCTCGGCAGACGAGACAGTTGTCACGAAATAGATATTGAACAAGTGGCGGAACGACTTATATGGCTCTACATCAAAGAAACCTTCGGCGCATGCCTTCATATCGTTAAAATATAAGCCGCTTTCCACCTGCCGGTCAGAGTAAGCGTCTCCCATAAAGACGACATCAATCCCATTCCCTTCCGTAGCCTTCTGATACACAGTTACTTCTCCCTCCTTGGAATAGTCAGTGGATATGTAGTATTCCGGCGTGGGCAGATCATCGTACTCATAAGGCTTCATAATACCCCAATAATCTTTCCATCCACTGTTGGTGGTGTATAGATTAACTGACTGGGATGGAACATAAAACTTTAGCGCGGACGCCTCCAAAGGCTGGTTGTCCGTGTACGAAGGAGGAATGATGCCGCGGAAATACACTTCCTCCAATCCTGTGTCATACATAAACGGGTTACACCCGATGTATTTCAAGTTGGCAGACAAAACCACTTTCTTGAGCGCTTTGCAATTCTCGAAAACATAATCTCCGAACTCCGTCACATTGTCCCCCATAGTGACTGATTTCAAGGTATGTCTATTGGCGAATAGCTCAGATCCCAAAGCCGTGACGTCGGCAGGAACCACATAGTCATCATCAATGATCGGAACCAGGAACATCAACTTTCCGGCAGAGTTTTTATATCCCTTATGATCCGTGGTGGCGTATTTGCCATCCACAGACTCGAGATTCTCACAACCCTGGAATGCGAAACCATTAATCTGAAAAAGGGATTCAGGGAAAGCGATACTCTTGAGTTTCATACAGTTGGAAAAAGCATAATTTTCTATGCAAGTAATCCCTTCCGGAATCTCATACGATGTGTCGTCCTTCCCCGCGAAGAAATAAATCGTGTTCGGGAAACGAGCGTCAGGGTCATAGATGTATTTCCTGTCAGCGGAGATAAAGTGGGTGTTATCTCCAAGAAGATTCTTCAAATTGTCACATTCCAGGAAGGCATAGGGATGGATGGAGATGACTGAAGAGGGTATCGTGACGCTTTCCAAGCTTGAGTTAGCGAAACTAAACTCTTCCAAATACTTGACACCAGAAGGAATGACAACCGATTTAACGCCCTGGGCATAAGCGAAAGCATATCTCTCTATTTTAGTGATTCCTGATGGAATCTCATAGGAATCAATTCCAGCGGGAGCGAAAGCGACCAGTGATTCACCGAAGATAACACATCGCCCGTCCTCATAGACATGAGCGCCGGTAAACTTTTCCAAAGTGGGACAAGCCGAGAGACAACTATTAATACTATTAATATTGGCCGGCACCCTGAATTCCTTGATATTGTACCCAAAATAAAAAGCCAATTCCTCAATTGTCTCAACACAATCAGGCAGAAGCAGTCCGGTAACTCTCGAACAATCTGAATAATTTTGGGTAAGGACATCAAACAGTGTGATAGGACCGCTGTAACGGATCACTCCATATCCATTGTTATAATTGTTGGATTGGGGTATAGACGATCCCTGATTATTCAAATTATTCAGCGGCTTGTTATCAGAAGTGGTGTACCATATCTCATTAGACGGAGGCACTTGTCCCTCGGGGAAACCTTCCTTCACTACTGTGACCGTGCAGGTGGCCGTTTTGCCGCCAGCCGTCACGGTGATTGTTGCCGTACCCGCTTTCAAGCCCTTGATCATACCGTTTGAGACAGCGACAACGCTGGCGTCAGAACTGGACCAGGTGATTTTCGGATCAGTCGCGTTGGAAGGAGACACCGTCGCGTCAAGCTTGAATGTCTCATCAATGGAAAGGGACAGTGAAGTCTTGTTAAGGGAAACTCCGGTGACCGCCACCGTTGTCGGAGTTGACGGAGTATCCGGTTTGTTCGGCAACGGTTCTTCTTTCGGTGAACAGGCGGACATGACAAAGACAATCGGCAATGCCAAGAGAAGGATCCGGGACAGTTTCATAATTATCAAATGTTAAAGGGCTTGTATTCCCCAAATATACTCTAAAGGAACCAAAAAACAAAACCGGCTTCAGAACAATTCTGAAACCGGTTCGTGTGCGGTAGGTGAGAGTCGAACTCACACGGGCTAATGCCCACTACCCCCTCAAAGTAGCGTGTATACCATTTCACCACTACCGCAGGTATGTTTCCCTTGTTTTGGGATTGCAAAATTAGACATTATTCCGGAAATACCAAAATTTTTTCACACTTAAATAAATATTCGTATCTTTGCATGCTCTCACGAGTTGGGAGACAAAAGGTTTATTATTAATTATTAAAACAGATTCACAATGGCTGTTAAAATCAGACTTCAGCGCCATGGAAAGAAGAATTTCGCATTCTTCCACATTGTCGTGGCCGATTCCCGCGCACCTCGCGACGGACGTTTCATCGAGCAACTCGGCTCCTACAACCCCAACACCAACCCCGCCACCATTATCCTTGACGGTGAGAGGGCTCTGGCTTGGCTCAAGGTAGGTGCCCAGCCCACTCTTGTCACCCGCAGGATTCTCTCCTACGAAGGTGTCCTTCTCCGCAAGCACCTCCAGAAAGGTGTTGAGAAAGGCGCTCTGACCCAGGAGCAGGCTGATCAGAAGTGGAACGAGTGGAAGGCTCAGAGAGACTCCAAGATCAAGGCCAAGAAAGAAGGCATCGTGAAAGAGGTCGCCGAGAAGGCAAAGGCCGCTATCGCCGCCGAAAAGAAGGTCAATGAGGAAAGGGCCGCCGCCATCGCCAAGAAGGCGGAGGAACTTGCTGAGGCTCAGCGTAAGGCCGCTGAGGAGGCTGCTGCCGCCAAGGCCGCCGAGGAAGCTGGCGAGGCTGCTCCTGAGGAGGCTTAAAGAAATGTCCGGGGCTCCTTCAGATTTTCTGCGGATAGCCCGGGTACTGAAGTCCTACGGTACCGAAGGGGAAATCCTTGTGGGTTTCCGCGAGATCGGTCCGGAAGACTTGAATCTCAAGGAACCGGTGTTCATCATGTTCGATGGGCTTCCGGTTCCCTTTTTTATTGAATCACTTAAAGAAAAAGGTTCTTCAAAGGCGCTGCTGCGCCTGACAGGAATAGGCAACCTGGCTGACGCCGAGGAGATCTCCGGAATGGACATCCTCGCCCGTCGGTCTTCCATCTTCCCGTCAGACGAAGAGGATGACGAGTTGTCCGTCGAGGACTTGATCGGGTGGTCACTTGAAGGCAAAGATGGAGACAAAGTCGGAGAAATAACTGATTTTGAACCTATTCCGGGCAATCCTTGCCTTTACGTCAAGACCAAAGGAGGAGACACCGTCATGGTCCCGCTCCACGATGACCTGATCATAGACTTGGACGAGGAAGGAATGACGCTACGGCTTGACCTTCCTGAAGGATTGATTTGACTTTAAACACATATTATAACATGAGCACTATCATCGACGTCAATGCCCACATGCACACCCCTTATTCTTTCAGCGCCTTCAACGGAGTTGACCAAGCTCTCGACATGGCCTGCGAAGAAGGTGTCGGAGTGGTGGGAATCAATGACTTCTACTCACTTGAAGGATATGGTGAGTGGAAAGAAGGATGCCAGAAAAGACATCTCTGCCCGATCATGGGCATAGAATTCATATCCCTCAACAGCGAGGACCAGGCTGCCGGCCTGAGGGTCAATGACCCCAACAACCCTGGCAGAACCTACATCAGCGGTAAAGGACTGGCCTATCCGGTCATCCTTAAGGGAGAAGAAGCCCGTCTTCTCGCTGACGTCAGGAAAGAGTCCAACGCCCAGGTCGAGAGAATGTGCGAGAAACTGAACGCCCATCTGAGCGCCGTAAATGCCGGGTTTAACCTTGATTTCAGCCTCATAGTCAAGGAGCTGACAAAGGGATCCGTCAGAGAACGCCATCTCGCTAAAGCTCTTAGAATCGCTGTGGAGGCCAATTTCAAGGACGAGATCTCAAGAGCCGCCGCTTACGAGAATATATTCGGAGGAAAGCCCCTGAAAGCAGCTCAGGATAATGTGGCCGCCGTCGAAAATGAGATAAGAAGCAAGCTTCTCAAGGCTGGAGGCGCTGCCTTCGTTCCCGAGGATCCCAAGGCTTTCCTGCCGATGGAGACTGTCTGCCAGATCATCAAGGCCGCGGGCGGTATCCCGACCTACCCTTTCCTCGCCGACAATGCGAAGGGAGAGTTCACGGACTTCGAAGGTGATCTCCAAAAAGCCGCCGACACCCTCAAGAAGCGCGGATTCACTTCCGTCGAATTCATCACGACAAGGAACACCACCAAGGTGCTTGAGGAGTACTCAGACTACCTGCAGGATGAGGGATTCACCGTCACTTTCGGTTCGGAGCACAACACTCCCGCCATGGAGCCCATCAAACTGAGGACCTCGGACCATCCAGAAGGACTAAGCGAGAAACTCCGCAAGACAAACTTCCGGGGAGCATGCAAGGTCGTTGCCCACCAGGCCGGCCTGGACTCCATCGACGCCGGAGAGGAAATAATAATGGAAACACTTAATAAATAAAGGAATATGTCTGAAATTGAGAAGTTGGTAGAAGTGTCCCGCAAATATGGCGGAGACAACAGGTATGTGATCGCCGGAGGCGGCAACACATCTTTCAAGACAGCTGACAAGCTTTGGGTCAAGGCCAGCGGCCACGCCCTTGCCACTATCACTGAAGACGGTTTCGCGGTCCTGGACAGGGCCCTCCTGAACCCTATGGGTGAAAAGAAATACAGCTCTGAGACAGCTCTGCGTGAGGAGCAGGTCAAGAATGACCTCGCCGCGGCGTGTATCACAAAGGACAGGCGTCCTTCGGTCGAGACCTCGATGCACAACTGCTTGGAGGCGGCCTACGTCGTTCATCTGCACCCTACCCTTGTGAATGGACTGATGTGCTCCAAAGACGCTGAGGAAACCTGCGCCAAACTCTTCCCCGACGCCCTTTATATTCCTTACACCGACCCTGGTTACACCCTCTTCAAGAAGGTTTACGACAAGATCCAGGAATATCGCAAAGGCCACGGTGCCGACCCTAAGGTCATCTTCCTCCAGAACCATGGAATCTTCGTGGGAGCCGACACTGTCGAGGAGATCGAAAAGATCTACGATAGCGTGATGACCACCCTCGAAAAGAAAGTGAAAGCTGTCCCTGAGGGAGAAGCTCCCATCTGCGACTGCGTCAGCGAGACCATTCCAGCGATCAGGACCATCCTGAGCCGTTCAGGCAGAGGCCTTAAGACCTTAAAAATCACCAATAATGCCCTTGTCAGCCGCTTTATCGGGAGCAAGGATGCGGCAGCCCCCGTCATGAAGCCTTTCACTCCTGACGGAATCGTCTACTGCAAGAGCGAGTTCATCTACATCGACCATAAAGGCCCCGAGGATCTCTTGAAGCAGGCCGAGAAGAAGATTGAAGCCTACATCGAGAAGCGTGGCCACACTCCGAAGGTGCTGCTTATCAAGGGTATAGGTCTTGTCGCCGTGGGCTCCAACGCTAAAGAGGCCCAGACCGTTACCGAGGTCTTTGAAGACTCCATGAAAGTGGCATGGTACGCCTCCTTCTTTGGCGGAGAGCACCCGATGACAGCCCGCCAGATCAGTTTCATCGACAACTGGGAGGTTGAGAACTACCGCCGTAAAGTCGCTTCCACCGCCACCAAAGGCAGGGTCGAAGGCAAGACTATCATCGTGACCGGTGCGGCGCAGGGCTTTGGCGAGGGAATCGCCCGCGAGCTTATCAAGCAGGGAGCCAACATCGTCGTAGCTGACCTCAACGAGGTTACCGGCGAGAAGACCGCCGCGGCTTTCAACGAGATCGCCAAGGCCAACAAGGCCATATTCGTGAAAACCAATGTCGCGGACATGGGCAGCCTCCAGAACCTGATCAAGGAGACCATCGTCAATTTCGGAGCCCTTGACACATTTATCAGCAACGCCGGAGTCGTGAGAGCCGGAGACCTCGAGGCAATGACCCCTGAGAACTTCGAGTTCGTCACGAACATCAACTACAAGGCATACTTCTTCTGCGCCAAGGTCGCCAGCCACGTGATGAAGATCGAGACCGCGGCCGACCCCGAGTACTTCGCCGACATCGTCCAGATCAACTCAAAGAGCGGTCTGGTCGGAAGCAAAGCCAATTTCGCATATGCGGGCGGCAAGTTCGGCGGCATCGGACTGACCCAGTCCTTCGCCCTTGAGCTGGCTCCGTTCAGGATTAAAGTCAACTCAATCTGCCCTGGCAACTACTACGACGGACCTCTTTGGAGCGATCCTGAGAGAGGCCTGTTCATCCAGTACCTCAAAGCCGGCAAGGCTCCTGGAGCCAAGACGGTCCAGGATGTCAAGGACTACTATCTTTCCAAAGTGCCTATGCGCAAGGGATGCAACCCCGAAGACGTTTGCAAGGCCATCATGTACGCCATCGAACAGACCGGAGAGACCGGACAGGCTATCCCCGTGACCGGTGGCCAGGTAATGCTCGCTTAAGAATATGAAACAACTGGACATCAAATTGATGCATCCCGCCGAGCAGATCACGATCATCATCGGCAGGATCTACCGCAGCGGGATGACCACGACCTCCGGAGGCAACCTGTCCATCATGGACAGCAACGGAGACATGTGGATCACCCCTGCCGGAATTGACAAGGGCTCCCTTAAGCCCTCAGACATCATGTGCGTCAAGGCCGATGGCACGATCGTCGGTCCGCACAGGCCCTCTTCGGAATATCCTTTCCATAAGGCCATCTACAAGATGAACCCGAAGGCCCGCTCAGTCATCCACGCCCACCCTCCGGGACTGGTGACTTTCAGTGTCGTCCACCAGATTCCCGACACAAGCATCATTCCTCAGGCCAGGGCGGTCTGCGGTCCGGTCGGATTTGCTGAATATGCCCTTCCGGGCAGTGAGCTCCTTGGCAAGAAGATTGTCGCCGAGTTCAAGAAAAATCCTGAGTACAAGGCGGTTATCATGGAGAATCACGGTGTGGTTCTCTACGGAGAGGACATCGCCGACGCTTACCAGCGGTTCGAGACCCTGGAGCTCTGCGCGAGGACAATCCTCAACGCCAAGACTCTCGGAGAACCGAAGTACTTGACAGAGGAGCAGATCAATAAGCACGAGATGGCGGTTAACACCCCGTTCGAGCATTTCATGAATGTGGATCACCCGTCAGATGAAAGGGCCATCCGCACCGAGATCTGCCAGATTGTCCGCAGGGCTTGTTCCCAGGGACTGATGTGCAGCTCCTACGGCACCGCGTCAGTCAGGTGGAAAGGCAATGACTTCCTGATCACCCCTTCCAACGTGCAGCGCTGGGACATCGATCCTGAGGACATCGTCCAGATAAAGGATGGAATGGTTGAGGCAGGAAAAATGGCCAGCCGCTCAGTGGCTCTCCACTACGAGATCTACCGCCGCAACCCCAAGGTCAACTCGATCATCCTGACCCAGTCCCCCGCCCTGATGGGATTCTGCACGACCGGAGTCAACTTCGATGTCAGGACGATTCCCGAGAGCTGGATATTCCTCCAGGACATCCCGACCTTCCCGTTCGGGAGCCAGTACGACGAACGTTTGCCCAAACTCGCCGACGAGTTCCGCAAGCGGCCATTCGTGATGCTGGAGAACGATTCTGTCGTGGTGACCGGCGACAAGCTGATCAACACGTTCGACCGTCTTGAGGTGGCTGACTTCAGCGCCAGGTCCCTTATACTCGCCGCTCCTCTAGGCTCCTTAAAGCCGATAACGGACGCCGAGATCGAAGATCTACGCAAAGCATTCCACGTCGGAGAGTAAAATGATCAATAGACAAAACCTTACAGCCAAGGCCGTAATAATTCTCACGGCCTTGGCTTTTTTGTATTCATGTGCCCGGGGTCCAGAAACCTCATCCACTGACAGGGTTAAGACAACCTTCCAGACTTC
This sequence comes from uncultured Bacteroidales bacterium, assembly GCA_900320965.1. Taxonomy (GTDB): domain Bacteria; phylum Bacteroidota; class Bacteroidia; order Bacteroidales; family UBA932; genus Cryptobacteroides. The sequence goes on from ONUG01000050.1 coordinate 9,054, forward strand.
GCAACCTTGGAGGCCTATTATCGACACGAGGGCTGACGCCGTGATGGTCTACGGAGCCGGCAAAAGTCTCGAAGAGGATGGTCCAAAAGGCAACTCGGCGGTCGAGAATAGGATCCGTTCATGGAAAGAGAGAGGCTATAGGGTTGACTTCATGACAGGAATCGCTTGGGGTGGCTATGCTGACTACTTCACAGGGAAATGGGATGGCAAGCCGCACCTTGACGAGGGCCAGCGGCAGGCCGACGGCGACACCATCTGGCACGGCAAGATGGTGCCGTACATTGTCCCCAGCATGAATTATCTGGAATACTTCAAAGAGACCCAGGTGAAAAGGGTCATTGACGCCGGAGTCGAGGCGCTTTACTTCGAAGAACCTGAATTCTGGAACCGGGGAGGTTACAGCGAGGCCTTCAAAAGGGAATGGCAGGATTACTACCACGAGCCTTGGAGGCCACAGGACGAATCGCCCGAAGCCACCTATCTTTCCAACAAGCTGAAGTACCACCTTTATTACCGCGCCTTGGACGAGGTGACCTCTTTCGCGAAAGAATACGGGAAGGCCAAAGGGCTGGACATCAAGTGCTATGTCCCGACCCACTCGCTCGTGAATTACTCCCGCTGGGAGATAGTTAGCCCGGAGGCGAGCCTGGCATCCATGCCGGGAATAGACGGTTACATCGCCCAAGTTTGGACAGGAACCTCCCGCTCGCCGAACACCTTCGGCGGGGTCACGAGAGAAAGGACCTTCGAGACCGCCTACTTGGAATATACATGCATGGCTTCAATGACAGAGCCTACAGGGAGGAGAGTCTGGTTCCTTACTGATCCCATCGAAGACGGGACAAGGGACTGGGAAGACTACAGAAAGAATTACCACGCCACTTTCGCCGCACAGCTTCTCCAAGGTGAAATAGCTGATTATGAGATCATGCCATGGCCTGAGAGAATCTACGGCAAGTTATATCCCAAGAGCGCCGGAAGCCAGGAGATGATACGGATCCCTCAAGACTACGCGACGATGATGCAGGTGATGACCGGGAGCCTTGGAGATATTCCCATCTCAAAAGACAAAGTCTCAGGAAGCCAAGGGATCAGCGTCTTGATGGGCAATTCGATGATGTTCCAGCGCTTCCCTGTCCATGAGGGATATGATGACCCTGAAATGGGCGACTTCTTCGGCATGGCCATGCCCCTCCTTAAAAGAGGAATTCCCGTCGGGATAACCCACATCGAGAATGTCGGCCACGAGAAAGCCCTAAAAGATGTCTCTGTCCTGGTCATGACATATTCCAACATGAAACCGATGGACCCGCAGGCCCACTCCCACATCGCCGGATGGGTGAAAGACGGTGGCAGGCTCATCTATTGCGGCCGGGACACGGATCCATTCCAGAGTGTCATGGAATGGTGGAACACAGAAGGCAACGAGTGGAAGACCCCCTCAGACCACCTGTTCTCTTTGATGGGGATCGAGGCGGGAGCACCTGAGGGAGAATATTCTTTCGGTAACGGATCCGTGAAGATCATCCGCCAGGATCCGAAGGAGTTCACCAAGGCTCCCGGAGCGGAAGGCGTCCTTATGGATGCGGTTGCTCAGATGTATTCGAAAAGTGGCGAGAAACTCCTGACAAAGAATAGCTTAAGACTCTCAAGAGGACCTTATGAGATCGTTTGTGTTATGGATGAGAGCACGAGTGACGAGCCGCTTGTCCTGGAGGGGAAACTGATCGACCTGTTCGATCCCGAGCTCCCGGTCCAGACCAGGAGAATCATCAATCCTGGCGAACAAGGTTACTTCTACGATATCGAAAAAGCCCCGCGCGCCCCAGCGATTCTGGCCTGCGCCGGAAGAGCTTATGAGACAGTCAAGAAAGGACGCTCATACTCATGGCTCACGAAAGGACCGGCTGAGACCGAATGTGCCACAAGGATCCTGCTTCCCCGAAAACCCGTCAGCGTACTTGTGGACGGTGCGGAAACAATCGACCCCGCCCTTTGGGACGAGGTCGGTAAGACTTATCTGTTAAGACATCCTAACAATCCGGACGGGGTCCGAGTCAGAGTCTCGTGGTAGATCAATAGGTGACGCTGAACTGGGCAATGATGTTGTCGAAGCAAGCGTTAGGTTTTATGTTCTCGCCTTTGACATCAAAGGTTATCTTGATGTCAGAGAATGAGTTGATTATGATGTTGTCGTTTAAGCTCTGCTTTTCGATGTCCCACTCCGTCCAGCTGTTGACCATCTCAAGATCGGAATTACGGTAGTCGATAAGGTACTTGTCAATCTTGCCGGCAAGGGCTCCGTTGTTATAGAATTCAAAGACGACTTTAAGGTAGTCACCTGGAGAGATCAAACCCTTCTCAGCGAGACGTTTGTTGTAGAGCGTGTTGCAAACCGCACATCCGATCATGTGAGTATCAGCCCTATAGAATTTGTCAAGATAGAACTGGATGTCAGAATCAACCATAGAGGAAGTTCGGTTGAAAGCCACATAGTTCAAACTGCCACCAACTCCGGCATTGGAATCGGCGGAAGTGTAAAGCGCCATTTCGTCTGACGTGTTGGAGTCACCTTTGACCTTTGAGATCTTGAATCCTCCTTTGAAACCAACGTTTGTCTCATCACAGGACGTCAGGAAAAAGATCAGATCGTCAAATGAGATCGTCGGAGTGAACATCAAGCCATCCTTGAATAAATCGTCGAATGTCACATCATTGGTCTCAAAAGACACACCTTGGGTGAATGTGGCGGTCGAACGTTCACGATCCATGCAGGAAGTCAACGGCAGGATAACGGCCACCGAAAGTAAAAGTTTAGACAGCGTTTTCATAATAAATTGATAATTAACATATTTCAAATAAAACATTCCATCGTTCCGACAAAGACAGCAGGGCCGGTCAGCCAGATGTCCTTGGCCTTGAAGTCAACACCTTTGCCCTCAGGGACAAAATCAACTTCAAGGTCTGAGATAGAGGCCCTTACATTGTAGGAGACTCTACCATCCGGAGACACGTGTCCCACGATTCCTTTATGGCAAGCTGCCACAGCGCTTGCGACAATTCCTGTGCCACAAGCCAAGGTCTCGTCCTCGACTCCTTTCTCGAAAGTACGAACCCTAAGAATATCCTTCGCTTCGCTCAGGATGACAGGTTCGACAAAATTGACATTGGTACCTTCAGGGGCGAAACGGTTATCGGAGCGAAGCTCCCTCCCCTGCTCTCTGACAGGATAATCCTCAATTCCACTAACAAATTTCACGAAATGACGAGTGCCGGTGTCAAGGAAAAAGGCGTCCTCGGCAGGATAGTCTTTGACACCATTCACATCTCTCATCTTCAGGCGTATAGAACGAGTATTGCCACTTGTCCGGGGATTCTTCGGGTCGTTCAGGATAACAGCTGTGTGAGGCCCATCCGGAGCCTCGAACTCGACAGGGAAATTACCAGAGACGACTCCGAGATCAGCGGCGAAAGCCACAATGCATCTTCCACCATTGCCGCACATCATACCTCCGCTTCCGTCAGGATTGAAGAACACCATCCGGAAATCCTTCGTCTCACTGCGTTCCAGAAGCATGACTCCGTCCGCCCCGAATCCGATGTGTCTGTCGCAAAGACATCTGACCTGTTCGGGGGACAAACTCAAACGGCCGTCCCGATTGTCCACAAGCAGGAAATCGTTGCCCGCCCCGTGATATTTGTAAAATTTCTGTAACATCCTATCTTAAAAGAGTTTCCAACTCCACAGAAGCATCTGTCTTACCATCCCGGTACTTTACGATCACAGGAGTGCTGACATGGATTCCAGCGTCTTTTCCGGGACCTTTCGCGATCGGGCGGCTGCCAGGGACCACAACGGCTCCCGGAGGCACGACTGTCTGACCGGTTTCGCTCTTAGGCACATAACCGCCATTGACGGCATCGTAGATCGGTGTCCCCTTAGTCAATATGACTCCCGAGCCAATCACGGCAGCCTCTGAAACGATCGTACCCTCATAGATCCCGCAGTTTCCGCCAATGAAAGCGTTATCCTCGATAATCACAGGAAGGGCACCGGCAGGCTCAAGAACACCACCGATCTGGGAAGCGGCCGAGATGTGAACATTCTTGCCAACTTGGGCGCAGGAGCCCACAAGAGCGTGGGAATCCACCATAGTTCCCTCGTCAACGTACGCGCCGATATTCACATCCATACGGAGGACCTCCTGGAATATTCCTCTTTGGACATATCCACCAGCTTGCCTTTACGGAAACCCTCGAGAATAGCTTCCTTGACCCAGGAGTTAACCTTCCAGCCTTCCGGAGTTTTCTCCGCCACTCTGACAGTGCCAGCCTCCAAGGCTTTGACGACTTCCTCAAAACTCATCATATTCCCAAGTCCTCCAATACTTTTCTCATTGCGTCAAATGTGGACGGAACCGCCGTAGTGAGCGGAAGACGCATCTCGGCCGAACAGAACCCCATGATGGAGAGAGCGGCCTTGGCAGGAATAGGATTGCTTTCGACAAAGCAGGCGTCATAGAGAGGGGCAAGCTTCTTGTCGATCTCCTCCGCCTTGGCAAAATCACCGGCTGCGGCAGCCTCGACAAGGGCCACCATCAACTCAGGAGCGACATTGGAGGCCACGCTGATTACGCCGTCACCGCCGAACCGCATGATCGGGAAGGTCTGGTCGTCATTGCCGCTGAGGACTTTAAAGCCATCCGGCCGACCCTTGGCCACGGCCTCGATCTGGTCCAGTTTGCCGGAGGCCTCCTTGACCGCGATTATCCCGGGAATCGAAGCCAGGCGTAGAGTCGTCTCGGCGGTCATGTTTGTTCCGGTCCTTCCTGGCACATTGTAGGCCACAATCGGCTTGTCAGTAGCTTCCGCTATGGTTTTGAAATATTCGTAAAGCCCCTGTTGGGTGGGTTTGTTGTAATAAGGTACCACGACAAGCCAGGCGTCGGGACCGCAAGACTCAAGAAGCCTGATGTTCCGGATCGTGGCGGCCGGAGAATTGGTCCCCACTCCAGCCACAAGGGGTCTGTCCGGGCAAAGCTCCCTGGTAATCCTCAGAAGCTCAACCTTCTCGTCATTCTCCAAGCACGGAGTCTCGGCAGTCGAGCCGAGCGGTACGAGGAAATGTATTCCGGCTTCCACCTGCCTGGTGACAAGCCTCTTATAAGCCTCAAAATCGACCTTGCCATTGCTGAAGGGGGTCGCGAGGGCTGTTCCGCATCCTTTAAGTGTCATTTCGCTGATCCTTTGAAAAACAATTCCTTGAACTCATGCACACCGGAAAGGCCCTCGGTCATGGTGGCCGCTAGAACGGCCCCTTCAGCGAACCCTTTCCGGGAAAAAGCCTCATGGGTGAGGGTCAGGCGGTCAGCCGCCCCCTCGAATCCCACGGTATGGATGCCGGCAAGCTCTCCGACACGCACGGATGCGGTGTCGGGAGACTTACCCATATTCTCTTGGACGACAGCGGCCAAAGACTTTGCCGTGCCGGACGGAGCGTCGAGTTTGTGGACGTGGTGCTTCTCCACGATGTAGGGGTCATAACCTCCGGCCTGACCGAGATACTTTGCGACAAGCTCAACGGCAGCGGAGAGCACGTTGACTCCCACCGAATAGTTTGAGGAATAGATCATCGGAGTCCCTTTGGACTCGAAATAGCTGATGACCTCGTCCTTGATGTCATTCCAACCGGTGGTACCGACCACAACAGCCTTGAAATTGTCCGCCAAGACTTTGTAGTTGGCCCTGAAAGACTGTGGGAAGGTGAAATCGATGCAAACACACTCCTTGGCGGTCTCCCTGTCAAAAGAGGCGATGTCCTCGCTAGTGGCGACACACTCGATGCCCCTTTCCGCCAGAGCCGCCTCGACCATGTGGCCCATGCGCCCGTAACCGCTTATAACAACTTTTACCATATTCCTCAACTATTGAAAATGTAGTCGTGCAGACTCTCGAGAGTCACAGAGACCCTGTCGGAGTCGATCACGAAATTCTCGCTCATCATGTTGGCGCTGACATTCGCCAGGTGAACCTTCCCGGAGACACTGATAACCTTATCTCCAAGTCCTTCAAAACCAACGATATTGCGTCCGACAACCGAGATAAGGGCCTTGTCGCGATAGACGGTGACCTCAGCCCACTTGCCGATCTCCTCGAGGGCATCCGCAAGGGTGTCCCTCTCCTCAGGAACCACAAGGTAAACCTCTGATTCTGTGGCCTTGGCGAGCACAACAGGAATCCTGCGAGGATAAAGGGCGGCGAAGACTTTGCCGAACATTCTCGTGACACCGTCCAACTTGGGAGAGGTCACTTTAATGAACAGGATCTCATCCTTGACTGCGATTGACTTGGGACCGTCGGGGGCCTGGTCGCCTCGAGTCACGAGAGTCCCGTCACAAGCCTGGTTGGTGGAGTTAAGCACCTTGATCGGAATATTCCTCTTCCTGGCAGGCTCGATAGTCAGCGGGTGAAGCACCCTCGCACCCATCGCGGCCATCTCAGCGGCCTCCTCATAGGAGATCACATCGATCTTGCGGGTGTTTTTGACGACTCTCGGGTCTGCGGAACGGATTCCATCCACATCAGTCCAGATCTCAACTCTCTCGGCGCCAAGAGCCATGCCAAAGATCGCAGCCGAATAGTCAGAGCCCTCGAATCCGAGCACTGAAGTGGCTCCCTTGTCTGTCGCGGCCACAAAACCCTGGGTCAGGACAAGGTCAGCGCCTTTATATTCAAGACCGACAATACGCTTGATGTTGGCCTCCGTGACCTCCATGTCAGGACGGGCACTGAGATAATTGTCGTCGGTGGTGATCATCCTTCGGGCGTCGATCCAGTGGCAGGAAATCCCGTTGGCGTTGAAAGCGTAGGAGATGATCGTGGAAGAAAGGAGTTCTCCGGTAGAGATGATCCTGGCCTCGCTCCGAGCGGAAAGCTCGCCGATCAAGCAGACTCCTCCGACGAAGGTTTCAAGGTCACTGATGCGTTCCTCAACTTTCTGGAGACATTCCTCAAGAAGGTCAGGTCTTGAGGCAAGCAAATTCTTCGCCAAATTGAAATGCCTCTCCCTCAACTGTTTAAGGCTCTCTTTGACATTTTCTTCGTGTTGAGCCTCGGCCTCCTCGGCGATGTCGCAAAGAAGACGCGTCACCTTGGCGAGGGCAGAGACGACCACAAGAGGTTTTTCTCTCAACCTTCCACGCACGATCGAGATGACTCTCCCGATCGCCTCTTCATTCTGGACGGATGTTCCTCCGAATTTGATGATAATCATGTTTGTTATTTTATTAAGTTCGTTATAGTTTCTCTTTTGTCACAGTCTTGAATATTTTTATGTCGTTCTCCACGGCCGCCTCAAGGTCGGAGACCAGGACATATTCCTTGTCAGTGTGGGCCGTCAGGATCGATCCGGGGCCGCAGATCGCCCTGCAGGCGAATTTCGAAAGCCTCGGAGCATCGCTCCCGAAAGAGACCGGTTTGGATTCTATTCCAGGCACTTCCGAGAAATACATCATTGGGGTGTCTCCTCCGAAAGCCTGGATCACCGAACCTTTGGGGCTTGCGCCCAAGAGTTTGTCCTGGATCAGGTCATCTGTCACGAAAGTGGTCCGGAAATAGATCCTGAACCTAATCTCAGGGCTGAGAATGTTCTGAGGGTTGGAGCTCACCAGATCGCCCACGTTCCAGGTGGTTTTACCAAGAACGGGATCATCAGGGAACTCGACCAGTTTCAAGGTGTTCATCACATCCACAAACCTTTCGACAGCACTTGCGCCATTCTCCGGGTAACCCGAATGACAAGCTTTACCGGGAATCGTCACCTCAAATGATTTCGTGCCCTTGCTGGCAGAGGCCAGGCAGTTGTCCGTTGGCTCGCCGACAAGGACGAAGTCGCCTCCAGGATTATTCTTGGTGTAAGCCTTGGCTCCGAAAGAGCCTGTCTCCTCTCCGGCAAGAATGAGCAGACCAAAGTCCTTGTAGCCCTCTTTACTGATCCTTTGGCAAGCGCAGAACATGCTGAATATCTGACCTTTGGCATCGCAACTCCCACGGCCTTTTATGATCGTGTCGTCTTGAGTCGCTTTTTTCCCGTCGGGAAGAAGGTCACCTTTCTTGACAAGATCCAAGCTCGGAGGGATGTACGGTGGCACAGTGTCCATATGGCTGCAGAACACGAACCGCGGCTCTCCGGTCCCCGACCAGTCCAGCAACAGGTTGACTGTCCCGTCCCCCACCTCGAACTCATGAATCTGAAACGCGGACGACTGGCTTTCTCCGCCGCCTCCCTGCGCTCCGCGCCCTCCGGGTAAATGTCCGGCGGCGGAGAAAGCCAGCCGCTCCTTCAGGAACTCAGCCAGTCCCCTCTCCTGCCCCGAAGTCGAGTCAATACCAAGTATTTCCAGAAATAAATCCAGATCCATCATGTCAAAAGCGCATAATCGTTCAAAGATAGTGAATTTATTTGTATCTTCGAGTCATGGCAAAGAAGAAAACTAAACGGAAAACCCTTCACATAACAGAAGCCGACTTCATGCTCGCCAACCGCAGGGCGGCAAGGCTCGAGGATATCGCCGCGCACGGGCGTCCAGTCGCCTTTCGAAAGGTCCTCCATAAGTCCAAAAAACTCTACGACCGGAAACGCCTCAAAAGCCCTGGACCAGACTCCGATTGACCTTCCGAACTGCCTTTATCTCATCAACGCCCTCCCGGCGTGGGCCTGGCTTTTGAATATTTATAAAGGTTTGATAATCAGACCCTTCTCCTCGATCAGGATGACAGGGCCACCCGGTCCCAGTGCGGACTTGCCGGTCCCTGAGCGGAGCCGAAGGGCCCGGCCACGCTTTTACACCTAAATTTGGAATTATCAGCGAAATGCTTACTTTTGGCTATAGCAAAATAAAAACCATCCGATTCGGAAGCAGTCTCTCCTATTTTGGAGGTAATAATAAGACAGCTCTCCACAACGCCAACAGCGCCTACGATGCCTATTTCGGTCTTATCGTTGAAGACATTTAACAGGTTCTGATTCATTAATCGCTCTTATAAAACCGGGCGCTCCTTGTCAGGGGCGCCTGATTTATTTATTCAAAATAACTATCTTCGCATAGAATAATTTGTAGATTATGGCTGTCAAATCCGACCGTTTACCAAAACTGGCGCCCTGGCTGGCGCTGGCGTGTCTCGTGGTCCCGATGTTCGCGTCGTACTTCTTTGACGACATGTTCAGCACTCTGTCGCACTTGTTCGAGAATCCTTCCCTACTTGAATTAGGCTGGAACTCAGCTGATTACGGGCTCTACACGAGCGGATATTCAGTCCTCTGCGTGTTCGGCGGGCTGGTCATCTGCGGGATGCTCCTGGACAAATGGGGCGTCCGGGTAACTGGATCCATATTCGTCGGGATGATGGCTGGCGGGGCGGCCCTGGTCGCCTGGGCGATCACTTCCGGACTAGCGCCTAAGACCTCATTGTCAGTGGCTTACGTCGGCTGCATGCTGTTTGGTCTGGGAAGCGAGATCGCTGGGGTAGCGGTCACCCGTTCGATAGCCAAATGGTTCAAGGACGGGCCTATGGCTTTCGCGATGGGGCTGCAGCTGGCGATTGCAAGGCTTGGTACCGCTTTCGCCTTGGTGATATCCCCGAAGCTTGTGGCCGCAAAGGCTCCCGGAGAGATATATTCATTGGCTGAGACAGCCCGTCCGGCTTTCCTGGGACTTGGGTTGATGGCCGCCGGAATGATCCTGTGGGCGATATTCGTGGCGATGGACGCGAGGTTTGACCGTGGTTCGGCTCCGCTCACCAACCATGGTTCGACTCCGCTCACCAACCGGTCCCAGAGCGGAGTCGAAGGCGGTGCCCTGAGCGGAGCCGAAGGCGGTGCCCTGAGCGGAGTCGAAGGGCCGGAGAAAAAGGAAGAGCCGTTCCGCTTCTCGGACGTGCTGGGACTGCTTAAGAACAAGCAGTTCATCACGATAGCCCTGCTTTGCGTGTTCTTCTACAGCAGCATCATCTCGTTCAAGAAATTCGCTAGCGCCATCCTTATCCCCCGCTTCGGAGTGCCGGTCGAGGCCGCCAGCTGGATGGTCTCGATGCTTCCGTTCTCTACGGTCATATTCGCTCCGCTTTTCGGAATCATGGTGGACAAGATTGGCAAGGGCACCCGCTGGATGGTGATAGGCGCGATTCTCGCCCTGGTCGCCCACTTGCTTCTGGCCTTCGCTCCCGCCGGAGTGCCGTTATATGGCTATCTGTCGATGGTATTTCTGGGATTCGGATATTCCCTGGTCCCGGCGGCAATGTGGCCGAGCGTACCAAAGCTGGTTCAAGCCAAAGTGCTTGGAACCGCCTATGCGTTGATCTATTGGGTGCAAAATCTCGGGCTTATGCTCTTTAAGATGTTCGCCGGAAATATCTTAGCGGACAGGGAAGCCGCCCCTGGCGCCGTAGCGGTCGAGATCATGTTCGTCACAGTTTGTGTCATAGCGCTGCTCCTATCAATAGGACTGAGGCGCAGCTCAGCCAAAAAGCCAGAGCTACGCCTCGACGCCCCATCTGGAAAGTAGATGGCTACTCAGCTATATTCGGTTCTTCGAGGCCGAGATGCTTCTTGCGGTCGACGACCTTGAGGTAAAGGCCGATCAACATGGCCGCGACACCGAGGCAGGCAAGCATCACAAGCGCCCAGGTGTAATTCAGCTGGTCGGGAGCCGTACCAGGCGCGTTGGTGCTGGTCAGCACATTGCCGATCAGGATCGGGAAGAGCCAGAGTCCGATGTTCTGGATCCAGAATATCAGCGCATACGCGGAGCCGATGATCTTCTCATCCACGAGCTTCGGGACGGAAGGCCAAAGGGCCGCAGGCACGAGCGAGAAACTGGCGCCGAGCACGAGGATCGTGACATAAGCGACGACTGTTCCGCCGACAGCGCTACCCTTGAACAGGGGCAGGATAAAGGCGAAGGTCAAGTGGCAGAACACCAGCAGGATAGATCCAATAAGCAGCATCGAGGCGGCCTTCCCCTTATGGTCAACATAGTTGCCGAGAATAGGAGTGATGGCCACGGCGAGAAGCGGGAATACGGCGAAGATTGTCTCGGCGGTGCCGCGCTTGAAGCCCATCACGCAATAGACGACCAGGGCCACGATGGCGGCCGCCATCAGGCCGTACTTCAGTCCCTTATTGCCCTTGATGAAGTTGCTTGAGAAAGCGCAGACGGCAACCAGGAGCATGATGATGTATTGCACGATCGTGACAGCCTCACCGGCCCAGAACGACCCGGCGGCGGGCTCCGTCAGGGTAAGGTTGCACTGGAGCATGTTCACGGCATATTTCTGGAACGGGAAGATCGCCGAATAGTACAGGACGCAGAGGAGGGCAACAAGCCAGAAACCAAGGCTGGAGAGGATCTTGCCGATGTCGGAGACCTTGAACGGGTCGTCCTTCTCCTCGGCCTCGCCAGTCTGGCTATCGAGCTTCTTATCCATGAAGAAATATGTGATGAACATGATAAGGGCGATGCAGAGCAGCACAACGCCGAAAGCCACGGAACGGCTGACATTGACCTGTCCACCGAGCTTGGCGAAATAGGGCGAGAAGATCATGCAGGTCGCGACGCCAAGACGGGCGAGAGCCATCTCGGAACCCATCGCAAGGGCGGTCTCACGTCCCTTGAACCACTTGACGATACCGCGGCTGACGGTGATTCCGGCCATCTCACATCCGCATCCAAAGATCATGAAACCAAGGGCGGCGAGTTTGGCAGAAGCCGGCATACCATGGTAAAATGGCAAGACATCATCGATGAAGCCGACTCCGGTGTGCCAGTTGAGATTGTTAGTGAACCAGGTCTCAAGTCCGGAACCGACGAAAGAGTCGCTGATCGCATAGTATTTAATGATACCGCCCAGCAGCATCACAGCTCCAGAAAGCACCGCGGTGAAGCGGACGCCCATCTTGTCGAGGATGATCCCGGCGAATATCAGGAAAAACACGAACACATTGAGGAATGTCTCAGCGCCCTCCATGGTACCGAAGGCCTTGGAATCCCAGCCTCTGGTGGACTCCATAAGGTCCTTGATTGGGGAAAGGATGTCCATGAAGATGTAGGCGCAGAACATGCCGAGGGCCAGCAGCAGGAGCGCGATCCACCTCATCGCCGCCGAATCCCTCAAAGTTGTTTTAGTCGAATCTGACATGATAAGTAATATTTAATGGACACAAAATTAACACAAATCCTGCGAAAACAAGATTTTCCCGAGAATAAAATCGTACCTTCGCGTTCCAACTCCAAGGACGATGGCAGGCATTCTCGACACTATAAACTCCCCACAGGACATCAGACGACTGGATATTTCCTCACTCCAGACTCTGTGCTCCGAGATCCGTGAATACATCATACAATGCTGCTCTGAGAATCCTGGGCATCTCGCTTCCAGTCTCGGTGCCGTTGAGCTTATTGTCGGACTGCACTATGTCTACAACACTCCATCTGACAAGATTGTCTTCGATGTCGGACATCAAGCTTACGCCCACAAGATCCTGACCGGAAGAAAGGAAGCTTTCAAGAAAAACAGGACGGCAGAAGGGATCAGCGGATTCCCCAACCGTGACGAGAGCCAGTATGACGTCTTCGGGGCGGGCCATGCGTCCACCTCGATCTCAGCAGCCCTCGGGTTGGCCAGGGCTGCGTCCCTGAGCGGAAACGGAGAGAAAGTCGTCGCGATGATCGGCGACGGGGCGATGACAGGAGGACTTGCCCTTGAAGGGCTCAACAATGCCGGGGAAGGCGATGCGGACATTCTCGTGGTACTGAATGACAATGAGATGGCTATCGACGGCAACCGCGGAGCACTCCATTCGTACCTGTTGAAATTCACGACCGACCCGGCTTATAACAAGATAAAGACCACTGTTTGGAACAAACTGGGATCCAGCAGGTTCCGTAGCTGGGTACAACGCCTTGTCCGAAAGGCTAAGGCCGGACTTGTCGACAAGTCCGGCGGAGACCTTTTCGAGGCTTTTGGATTCAGGTATTTCGGTCCGATCGACGGCAACGACATCAATGAGGTAACCCGCACCCTAAAGAGACTCAAGGACATAAAAGGTCCGAAGCTGCTCCACACCTGCACCGTGAAAGGCAAGGGGTACGCCCCGGCCGAGGCTGATCCGACGACGTGGCACGCTCCCGGAAAGTTTGATTCAGTGACCGGGAAACGTCTCTCCGGACCTTATAAAGCCGACCGTTACCAGGACGTGTTCGGCGAGGTTCTCAGGGAACTGGCCCGCAAGGATCCCAAAGTGGTGGGAATAACCCCGGCCATGGCCACTGGCAGCGGCATGACCGCTTTTGCTGAGGAGTTCCCCGACAGGTTCTTCGATGTGGGAATCGCCGAGGAGCACGCCGTCACCTTCGCGGCCGGAATGGCTGCCGGAGGCATGAAGCCATATTGCTGCATCTACTCGACTTTCGCCCAAAGGGCGTACGATGAGATCATCCATGATGTGGCGCTCCAGCATCTTCCTGTGGTTCTGTGTTTCGACAGGGCCGGACTTGTGGGCGAGGACGGGGCCACGCACCAAGGGGTTTTCGACCTGGCGGCCATGAGAAGCGTCCCGAACGCCGTCATCGCGGCGCCAAGGGATGAGAAAGAGCTTAAGGACCTGCTCTACAAGGGGTTGGAGATAAAGGACGGTCCTTATATTATAAGGTATCCAAGGGGATTGGGCGAAGGGACGGCTTGGAGAGATGTCCCCATCTCGAAGATTGAGATCGGAAAAAGCGAGAGGCTTCTCCAAGGTTCCGATGTCGCTGTCTTGGCGCTCGGCCCGGTGGCCCATCGTGCCCTCGAGGCCGCTTCGAGGATCCAAGAGGAGTCCGGGAAATGTCCTTCCGTCTACGATGTCAGGTTCCTCAAACCGTTCGACTTGGGTATGATGGAGGAAATCTCGTCCTTCAAGGCAATCCTGACTGTCGAGGATGGAGCTTTGAAGGGAGGCCTCTTCAGCGAGGTCAGTGAATATGTCGCCTCCCGAGGCCTTGAGATCATCGTCAAAGGCGCCGGAGTTCCCGACGAGTTCATCCCGCAAGACAGCCAGGCCGCCCAGCGCGCTTGCTGCGGATTGGACACCGAAAGTATCCGTACCGCATTGGCAGGATTATTCAATGAAATATGATAAATATCACCCCGAAATCATTGGCGGATTGGAAAATTCGCGGTGATGAGAAAGATCTTCGCCAAGACTTCATCAAGGACCGGCACTCTTTCATGAAGGCATATTGGAGCGACCGTTCCCTGTCGCAAGTGCTGACCCTTTACGTCATGCTCCCTATCGGCGTGGGGACGCTTGTCGCCAGCCTTGTTTTCGGGTTTTTCAATAAGGCGCTGGTGCTTCTGCTGACTTTCCTCGTCTACTATTTGAGGCTTCCGGAAGTGGAAGGATACACCAGGGTAACCCTTCCCTCCGGTAAATCAGTCTCTTTCCTACAAGTATTCCCTCTAACAAAAGAAGAGATGGAAGGAGCGGATGAGTTGAAACAGAATGTATCAAATGATCCGAAATTTATTGAAAAAGTTTTGGAGAATCGGATTTAATGCCTATCTTTGCAATCCCTTTGACAAAGGGGGTCTTTGAAATAACGCCGAAATAGCTCAGTTGGCCAGAGCACGTGATTTGTAATCTCGGGGTCGTGGGTTCGAATCCCTCTTTCGGCTCTAGCCTTCTAAACTTTTCGAAGAACTTGGGGGGATCGCATAGCGGCAATTGCGGCGGACTGTAAATCCGCTCCTTCGGGTTCGGTGGTTCGAGTCCACCTCCCCCCACTGAATTAACGTTGCGGAAGTAGCTCAGTTGGTAGAGCATCAGCCTTCCAAGCTGAGGGTCGCGAGTTCGAACCTCGTCTTCCGCTCCACAAAAGCCGGTGTAGCTCAGGGGTAGAGCGCATCCTTGGTAAGGATGAGGTCATGAGTTCAAATCCCATCACCGGCTCAATTTTTTTGTGTAATAACTTTTAATTCATAATATTATGGCAAAAGAAACATTCCAAAGAACCAAGCCGCATGTCAACATCGGTACAATTGGCCATGTTGACCACGGTAAGACGACCTTGACCGCCGCCATTACCAAGGTTCTCGCTGAGAGAGTCGCTGGTAACGCCGACAAGATCAAGACCTTCGACCAGATCGACAACGCCCCTGAGGAGAAGGAGCGTGGTATCACCATCAACTCGGCCCACGTCGAGTACGAGACCGCTAACCGTCACTATGCCCACGTAGACTGCCCAGGCCACGCTGACTACGTTAAGAACATGGTTACTGGTGCTGCTCAGATGGACGGTGCTATCCTTGTTGTCGCCGCCACAGACGGTCCTATGCCTCAGACCCGTGAGCACATCCTGCTCGCCCGTCAGGTCAACGTCCCTAAGATCCTTGTCTTCATGAACAAGGTCGACCTCGTTGACGATGAGGAAATGCTTGACCTCGTTGAGATGGAGATCCGCGACCTCCTCGCTTTCTACCAGTTTGATGAGAACTGCCCTATCATCCGCGGTTCCGCTCTTGGTGCCCTTAACGGCGAGAAAGTTTGGGAAGACAAGGTCATGGAGCTCATGGACGCTGTTGACAGCTACATTCCGCTTCCTGAGCGTCTTGTTGACAAGCCCTTCCTTATGCCTATCGAGGACATCTTCTCCATCACTGGTCGTGGTACTGTCGTTACCGGTCGTATCGAGGCTGGTACCATCCACGTCGGCGACCCTGTCGAGCTTGTCGGTTTCACAGATGAGCCCCGTCAGACTGTCGTCACCGGTGTCGAGATGTTCCGCAAGCTCCTCGACCAGGGTGAGGCTGGTGACAACGTAGGTCTCCTCCTCCGTGGTATCGACAAGAAGGAAGTCAAGAGAGGTGAGGTCGTGGCCAAGCCCAAGTCCATCACTCCTCACACCGTGTTCAAGGCTCAGATCTACGTCCTGAAGAAGGACGAAGGCGGCCGCCACACTCCTTTCCACAACCACTATCGTCCGCAGTTCTTCATCCGTACGCTTGACGTCACTGGTGAGATCATGCTGCCCGAGGGTGTGGAGATGGTCATGCCTGGCGATAACGTCGAGATCACCGTCACTCTTATCACCCCTGTCGCTATGAACGAGGGCCAGCAGTTCGCTATCCGCGAGGGCGGCCGTACCGTCGGCGCCGGCCAGGTGATCAAGATTGTTGAGTAATCTGACTGGAATCAAAGTGGCGCTCAAGTCATTCTGAGCGAGGCGAAGAATCTTGCGCGCCACATTATAGGGGAATAGAACAAGGGTAGTTCAGCGGTCTCCAAAACCGTCGATGTGGGTTCGAATCCTGCTTCCCCTGCGAAATATCAAAGGTTACGATTTGGTAATTGTTTAACAGATGCCGCATCCGCTTCCAAACCGCGGTATCCATTAAATGCAAAGATGAGAAAGTTCATTAACTATTGCAAAGAGTCCTACGTAGAACTCACCAAGAAGGTCTCCTGGCCGACCTGGAGCAAGCTGCAGAGCTCTGCCCTCCTGGTAATGGTCGTGACTGTGATTCTTGCTCTGGTGCTCTTCGTAATCGACTTCGCTTTCGAGCATCTCATGACAGCGATTTACACGTTGTAATTTTCGATTACCATGGGTGACATGAAATGGTATGTCCTTAGGACAGCAGGAAGCAAAGAGAAAAAAGCCGCCGAGTATCTTCAGAAAGAGATCGACCGGTTCAATCTCAGGGATCAGGTAGCGCAAGTGCTCGTCCCGGTCAAGCGCGAGATTGTGACAAAGAACGGAAAGAGGAAAGTGGTCGAAAGAGTGCTTTACCCCAGCTACGTTCTTATCCAAGCCGAGCTTAGTCCGGAACTTGAGTATATTATCCGCAACGACATCCCAGGAATGT
>ONUG01000176.1 GCA_900320965.1 uncultured Bacteroidales bacterium
AAATGTCTCCGCCAACTCCAGCTCAATTGCCGCCCGTTGCAGGACTTCGGGCTTCGCGATCCTTCGTGGCAAGCACAAGGCCAAGAAGAACGCTATCCATGTCAGGATAGAATCCACCGACATGCACCAGCTGGATGATGGGGACATGTTCTACATCACTTCAGCGGAGCTCGGGAATTATGTCTCCGAGATTTTCGGGGAAGGTGTACAGCTGGAGTCGTTTCTCTCAGAGTCTTTCCAGTTCCGGTTCCCGGTGGAAAACCACAAGCGTGTTCCTGTCCAGGCTGTGACGGTACTTAGCTTCCGCCCTCAGTACATGGCCATGGCTCCGATCAGGCTCTCACCTGATTCCGTGACGGTCTACGGTGAGCCTTATCATATTGAGAGCATAGACCGTGTCTCCACTAAGACTATCGAGCTGACCAACTTGAAATCAAGCGCGCACGGCTCAGTCAAATTGGATCCGATCCTTGGAGTCAGGATGTCGGAGAGCGAGGTCGGTTACTCGCTGGATGTCACCCGTTTCGTGGAGATCTCCACGGAAGTGGCGGTGACTCCCCGCAATGTTCCTCCGGGAGTCAAGCTATCGATCCTTCCTTCCACGGCAAGAGTTGTCTACAAGTGCAGTTTCCCTTTATCTAAGGATCCTTCTGATGTTGTCAGCTTCCACATCGATTACTCTGATTTTCAGAACTCGATTGGCGGCAGGTGTCTCGCTCGTCCGAGCCCTATTCCTGATGGTGTGATAGAGTATTCGATTGAGCCTGAAGTGTTTGATTGTGTGGAGGAGAATGTGCGATGAAGACGTTCGCGATCACCGGAGGGATAGGTAGCGGCAAGTCTACCGTGTGCTCATCACTTTTGAAGAGGGGAGTCCCTGTGTATGACTCGGACTCTGCCGCCAAAAGGCTTTACCTTGAGGATGACTCGATTTTGGACTCGATTGAGGGTGCTTTCGGCCGTTCGGTCAGGACTCCAGGGGGCGATCCGGATCTTAAGAAGATAGCCTCGATCGTGTTCGCTGATCCCGCGAAGCTGAAACTCTTGGAATCCATTGTCCATCCGGCTGTCTTGAATGATTTCATGCGCTGGAAGGCTTCTCGTTATTCCATACTTGAGAACGAAGGCCCTGGTGATACTTTTTTCGGAGGTGAGCCTTTCTGCGTGATGGAGTCGGCGATAATCCTTGAGAAGCCTGAATTCCTTGCCCATGTGGATGCTGTCGTCCTTGTTGACGCTCCTCTTCAGGCTCGTCTCGAGAGGGCGAGGGCCCGGGATAGGGTGGATGCTTCAGAGATTCTCCGGAGGATGGCGGCGCAAAAGTTCGACCTTTCCAAAGTGGACGTGATAATCCGTAATGACGGGGATCTTGAGTCCCTCGAAAAAGAGATTTCCTCCGCTTTCAAGAGGTTGAATGGCAATATTTAAAGAATAATTATTAAATTTAACGGATATGAAAACAGATCTTTCCAAAATTCTCTCAATTTCGGGTCAGCACGGACTTTACCGTTACCTGGCCCAGGCCCGCGGTGGAGCCATCGTGGAATCACTCTCGGACGGCAAAAGGACTGTCGCGGGGGCGAATAACCGTATAACCACTCTGGCTGACATCTCGATCTACACCATGGCCGAGGAGGTTAAGCTCAAGGATGTTTTCCTGAAGATCAAGGAAGTCCTTGGCGATGCCGCCGCTCCTTCACCTAAGGCTGATGCCGAGGAGCTTAAGTCTTTGTTCAAGAAAGCTCTTCCGGATTACGACGGAGACCGCTTCTACGTCTCCCACATGAAGAAGGTCGTAGAGTGGTACAACGAGCTCCGCGAGAAAGCCTCTCTTGACTTTGTCGAAGAGGAGGAAGAGGGAGAGACTGAAGCAACGGAAGCTGCTGAGTAACAGTGAAATCGCTACAGGTCATAACATTAGGTTGTTCTAAGAACACTGTGGACACCGAGCGTCTTCTCGCCCGGCTTGACAGTGTCTACGAGATCGTGCCTGAATGTCGTCAGACCCCGGTCGATGTCCTTCTCATTAACACCTGTGGTTTTATCGGTGACGCCAAAGAGGAGTCCATCCAGACCATCCTTGAGGCTGCCGCTCGGAAGAAGGCCGGTGAAGTCGGCAAGCTGATCGTCTTTGGCTGCCTTTCCCAGCGATACATGGGGTCGATGCCAGGCCTGATCCCAGAGGTTGACGCCTGGTTCGGTGCCAGGGATCTTGATCCTCTGGTGAAGGCTTTGGGAGGAACTCCCGTTGAAGTCGGTGCTCGCCATCGGACCAGCTTCCAGGCATATTCCTATCTTAAAATCTCTGAAGGGTGTGACCGTAGGTGCGCCTACTGCGCTATTCCTCTGATCAGGGGACCGCACAAGTCCGTCCCGATCGAAGATCTTGTCAAAGAGGCTGAGTTGCTCTCCGCCGGGGGAGTCAAGGAGTTGATACTCATCGCGCAGGACACCACCTTTTATGGTCTTGACCTTTATCACAGAAGGGCCCTCGCGGATCTTATCAGAGCCTTGTCTCGGATCGACGGGATCGAGTGGATTAGGATCCATTATTCCTACCCGGCTGACTTCCCGGAGGATGTCCTTGACGAGATGGCTAACAATCCTAAAGTCTGTCCCTATCTTGACATTCCCTTGCAGCACATCTCTGACAAGGTGCTTGGCATGATGCGCCGCCAGGTCGACGGTGCCTGGACCAGGGAACTGGTCCGGAAACTCCGGTCCAAGGTTCCTGGAGTCGCTCTGAGGACGACAATGATAGTCGGACACCCTGGGGAAGGGAAAAAGGATTTCGCGGAGCTTCTGGATTTCGTCCGGGAGGCTCGTTTCGAGCGTCTTGGGGCTTTCATGTATTCCGAAGAGGAAGGCACCTATGGGGCCGCTAATTACAAGGATAGGATTTCCAGGAAGGAAAAGAGCGAAAGGCTCGCCGAGCTGATGAAAGTCCAAAGCGAGATCTCTCTGGCTTTCAACCAGTCACGTGTCTCCACATGCGAGCGCGTCCTGGTGGATGACTTCGTCGACGGTGTGCTTGTCTGCCGCAGCCGCCTGGAGAGTCCGGAGGTGGATGGGGAGATTCTGGTCACTTTCAAACCGGAAATATTCGGAGTAAGTGACGGTTCGGAGCTGTGCGGCAAGTTTCTTGATGTGAGGATTACTGGCGCCGATGAGTACGACCTCATCGCTGAGCCAGTCAAATGATAAACAGATGAAAAAGACTTCATTAATTAAAGGGATAACGCTCGCGTCAGTATTGCTGGCGCTGGCTTCCTGCGCCCCTCAGGCTTTTGTCATCAGGCCTGAGATGAGGAGCGCTTCAAAGTCAGGACTGTTCCTCGCCGGGAAATCCATGGCGGTTGTCTACCTCACTGGAGATGAATCCGCTTCCAACAACTTTAACGCCTCCCTGGCCGAAGGGTTCGCCTCCAAACTGGAGGAGGATTATTTCGGAGGTCATCAGGAGGTTGGTCTTTTCAAAATGCCTTCCATTCCCGGGTCCGACTATTCTGCCAAGGACTCTTTGATCCGCCTGGTCATGGATTCAGGAAAGGATGTGGTGTTCTTGTTCGATCTTCCTCAGTTGGGTTCGCCGGTTGTGGGGGATCCGAAGAAGGTCCCTGGCAAGAGCCGGGTCAGCAAGGATTCCGCTTATGTGTCCAATGTCTCGGTCACGTTTTCGACGAGGGTATATGTCTATGACTCAATGAATAAGAAAGAGGATAAAGTCATAGCGTTCAGCGGGACCAAACCTCTTTCGGCCGAGATTTACAATGACGGTGTGACTCCGAAAGCCACGCTTGCGGCCAGGTCTATCGGTGAGATTCCTGACCTCGCTGTCAAGGCCGGTGCCCTCGCTGCCAACTCCTTCCTTTCCACTTGGAAACAAGACTATTTCCAGGTGATCTACTACGAAGGCGCTGAATCAGCATGGAACAGGGCTGCCGAGAAGGCTTACGCGTTCGAGTGGGACAAGGCAATCACGGAATGGCTGACTCTGGTGAATTCGAAGAATCCGGAGAAAAGGGCCTGCGCGGCTTACAACATTGCCCTGGGATGCTTCATGTCCGGTCTTCCGGATCTTGCCCTCGAGTGGCTTGACCGTTCCGACAAGGACCAGCCTATCAGCATTTCCAAGGATCTCAGGAAAAAAATCGCTGAATATTCAGGTCGCTG
>ONUG01000032.1 GCA_900320965.1 uncultured Bacteroidales bacterium
CCAAGTCGAATAAGATCTATAATTTCTTCAGCAGCAAGAAGTTCAATGAGAAGGAATATCATAACGACAAGTTGAACCTCATCAGCAAGTTCAACGAGGCGGGTTACCGCGACGCTCGAATCGTGAAGGATTCCATCTACTATGTCGAACCGGACCGCCTGGCGATCGACTTCAAGTTCGACCAGGGTAAGAAATACTACTTCAGGAACGTGACTTGGACGGGAAACTCCGTCCACTCAGCGGAACAACTCAACAGCATTCTCCAAATCCACAAGGGCGACCCTTATGACATGGTGACGATGTCCAAGAGGCTCACCGGAGGAGGAAAACAGACTGATTATGACGTGTCTAAGCTGTACCGAGACAAGGGTTACCTGTTCTTCCAGGTCACTCCGGTCGAGCTGAATATCGAGGGAGACTCTGTCGACGTCGAGATGAGGATTTCCGAGGGTAAGCAAGCCACCTTGAACAACATCATAATCAATGGTAACGACCTTACCAGCGAGAAGGTTGTACGTAGGCAGATCTACACCAAGCCGGGCTATCTTTTCAGCCAGACCAATTTCGAGAGGTCGATCAGGGAAATCGCTTCCTTGGGACAATTTGACCCTGAGGCGATTTCCGGAGACGGAGGCTGGTCGATTGTTCCGAACCAGATGAACAACACGGTCGACATTATCTATAACGTGACCGAGAAGCCTTCCAGCCAGCTGGAACTTTCCGGAGGTTGGGGAATGAATACCTTTGTCGCCACTGTCGGTGTCAGTTTCAACAACTTCTCCACCCGCAGGATGTTCGACAAGAACGCGTGGCGTCCAGTCCCGCTTGGAGATGCGCAGAACCTTTCTCTGCGTTTCCAGACCAACGGAACTTATTACACGTCACTTATTTTCAGCTTCACAGAGCCTTGGCTGACCCAGAAGAAGCCCACATCCCTGAATCTTCAGGCCTACTATACTCGCCAGACCGATTCTTATCTTGCGATCGGCCTCCTGAGCAACGACAAGGTCATGCAGATTTACGGATTCTCCGGCGGTATCGGTACCAGGCTCAAGTGGCCGGATGATTATTTTGTCCTTTACAATGGACTTAGCTGGCAGGTCTACAAACTGAAGAACTGGATCAACGGTTACTTCATGTTCAACGACGGAACGTCCCATAACCTCAGCTACAACGTCAACTTGAGCAGGACATCGACTGACCAGCAGATCTACCCCAGAAGGGGCTCGATTTTCTCGGCTAACCTGCAGTTGACCCCTCCTTATTCCCTCTTCAGGAAGAAGGATTTCGGGAATCTGGACGCTTCCGGCAATCCTACCAAGGTCGCCAGTTACAAAGACATCAATTACGACACCTGGACTTCGGCGCAGCGCTACAAGTGGATTGAATACCACAAGTGGAAGTTCAGTGCTGAGACCTACACCCCTGTGTGGAAGGATCTCGTCGTGATGGCCCGCGCCCAGTTCGGTTATCTCGGGTACTACAACCGCAAGTGGGGATATTCCCCGTTCGAAGGCTTTAGGGTCGGAGGTGACGGAATGTCGGGATACGACACTTACGGATCCGACATCATTCCTCTGCGTGGTTATGAGAATTATTCCCTGACTCCATGGGAAGCCACTCCTTACAACACTAACGGTTACTACGCTGGAAATGTCTACGACAAGTTCACTGTCGAAGCCCGTTACCCGATCATCCTCCAGCCTCAGTCCACAATTTTCGCCCTCCTGTTCTTGGAAGGTGGTAACTGCTGGCCTGACATAAAGAGTTTCAATCCTTTCCAGATCAAGAGATCCGCAGGAGTCGGAGTCCGTGTGTTCCTCCCGATGATCGGACTTCTGGGTGTTGACTGGGGATACGGATTCGACAATCCGAGCAAGAAGAACAGGAGTCAATTCCACTTCATGATAGGACAACAGTTCTGATATTCATTTTTATTTTTAAATTTGCACAATCTTTGCAAAACCCTAAATCAGCAAACTGATAAAATAGAATTTGATATGAAAAAGATCTTTTTGTTTGCCGCGATGGCACTGTTCACCCTTACCGCTTCAGCGCAGGGTAAGTTCGCCTACGTCAATTTCAATGAGCTTGTGATGCTCACACCTGAGGCTGACGCGGCCAGAACCCAGATGCAGGCGGCCCAGAAAGAGGCCAACGACACCTACCAGAGCATGATGGATGAGGCCAACGCCAAGTTCTCCGAGTACCAGCAGAAACAAGCTACCTGGACTCCCGCTATCAAGGAGAGCAAGGAGAAGGAGCTTACCGAGATCCAGAACAGGATCCAGGAGTTCTCTCAGTCGATCCAGCTCGAGCTCCAGCAGCAGAACCAGACCCTGATGGAACCCATCCAGAAGAAGGCGATGGAGGTTGTCGAGAAACTCGCCAAGGCCGGTGGCTATCTCTTCGTCTTTGACACCACTCAGTTCTACTATGTGGACAAGGCTCAGTGCAAGGATCTTACCCCGGATGCCAGGAAAGAACTGAACATCCCTGCCGGCAGGACTCTTGAGTCTCTCCAGGCCGAGCTTCAGGCTCAGCAACAGCAGCAGTAGTCCGTTAGACATACTTCAATTGAAAGACAGGCAAAAAAGCCTGTCTTTTTCTTTGTGTTTATTTTGATTTATGCTTTTATTCTTTAAATTTGCAACCATATTACCTTGATATTAGATTTTTTGTAATAACTGATCATGAAAACCACAGAAATTATGGCCCGTCTCCAGGCCAAGTATCCAACAGAGATGGAGTATCTCCAGGCGGTACAGGAGGTTCTTGAGTCTATTGAGGACGTCTATAACCAGCATCCCGAGTTCGAGAAGGCGAAGATCGTCGAGAGGCTTGTCGAGCCTGATCGCATCTTCACATTCAGGGTTACCTGGATCGACGATAATGGTGAGGTCCAGACCAACCTGGGCTACCGTGTCCAGTTCAACAGCGCCATCGGTCCTTACAAGGGTGGTCTCCGCTTCCACAAGGCTGTGACTCCCTCGATGCTTAAGTTCCTTGGTTTCGAGCAGACTTTCAAGAACGCCTTGACGACCCTTCCTATGGGTGGCGCCAAAGGTGGCTCCGATTTCGATCCCGTGGGCAAGTCAAACGCTGAGATCATGCGTTTCTGCCAGGCCTTCATGCTTGAGCTTTGGCGCTGCATCGGTCCTGACCAGGACATCCCTGCCGGTGATGTGGGTGTCGGTGGCCGTGAGATCGGTTTCCTGAATGGTATGTACCAGAAACTCGCCCGTCAGTACCACACTGGTGTCCTGACTGGCAAGGGCGCTACTTGGGGCGGTTCCATCCTTCGTCCTGAGGCCACAGGTTTCGGCGCTCTGTATTTCACTCAGCACCTTCTCGAGAAGGCCGGCAAGGACATCGTCGGCAAGAAGGTCGCCCTCTCCGGATTCGGAAATGTCGCTTGGGGTGCCGCCACAAAGGCCCGCGAGCTTGGTGCCGTCGTCGTCGCGATTTCCGGACCGGACGGTGTCTGCCATATTCCTGAGGGAATTACCCCTGAGATGATCGACTACATGCTTGACATGCGCGCCTCGAACCGTAACAAGGTTGAGGATATGGCCACGAAGTTCCCTGGCAAGGCTGTCTTCACACCTGGCAAGAAGGCTTGGAGCATTCCTGTGGACATCGCCCTTCCTTGCGCTTTCCAGAACGAGCTCAGCGAGGCTGACGCCAAGGAGCTTGTCGCTAATGGTTGCTGGTGCTGCTGCGAGGTTTCGAACATGGGTTGCCAGCCTGACGCTATCCGTTATTTCCAGGAGAATGGCATCCTCTTCGCCCCTGGTAAGGCTGTCAATGCCGGTGGTGTCGCCACTTCTGGTCTTGAGATGACCCAGAACGCCGCTCACATCAGCTGGTCGGCCCAGGAAGTCGATGACAAACTCCACTGGATCATGAAGAGCATCCACGAGCAGTGCGTCAAGTACGGAACCCGTCCTGACGGTACTGTCGACTACGTCAAGGGAGCCAACATTGCCGGTTTCATGAAAGTCGCGCAGGCTATGCTTGAGCAGGGTGTGATCTAAAATATTTATTAGTGATTGAAACGGGCGAATCGGGTCACCGATTTGCCCGTTTTTATTTTATAATGCTTATATTTGCAAGATTAAAGGAAAGATAATAATTGAGTTAAAATAATATCTGAAATGGCTGAAACAACAATTGAACCAGCTGGGAAGAAGAAACTCAATGTGAAGTTTTGTGTTCTTCTTCCGATTGTCCTCGTGGTTACGCTTTTCCTTTGGTGCGTGCCTGTGTCTTTTTTTGGTATTGATGGCCTTACTGTGACCCAGCAGCGGGTGATCGCCCTTTTCGCCTTCGCCGCATTGATGTGGATCTTTGAGGTCATTCCCAACTGGACCACTTCGCTTCTTGTCATCGTGATTGCCTTGCTGACCCTTTCCGACAAGGGGCTGGGTTTCCTATGTGACCAGAAGTTCGGCCAACTTGTGAGTTACAAGAGCATAATGGCATCATTCGCGGATCCGGTTGTGATGCTCTTCCTCGGAGGTTTTGTCCTTGCTATCATGGCAGAGAAATACGGCCTTGATGTGACTATGGGACGTGCCCTGCTGAGCATTTTCGGTACGAAACCGAAAATTGTCCTCCTGGGCTTCCTTATTGTCATATCGGTTTTCTCGATGTTCATGAGCAACACCGCCACCGCCGCCATGATGCTTGCTTTCCTTGCTCCCGTGCTGTCTACACTCCCTTCAGATGACAAAGGCAAGGTCGGCCTCGCTTTGTCCATCCCGGTGGCAGCCAACCTTGGTGGTATTGGAACGCCTATCGGCACCCCGCCCAACGCCACCGCGGTCCGTTTCCTCGCTGAGGCCAACGCTGAGATCTCATTCATGGACTGGATGGTCCACATGATCCCATACGTGATCATCATGATCCTCATCGCCTGGCTCATCCTCCAGTGGTTCTTCCCCTTCAAGACTCAGAAGCTTGTGCTTGAGATCCCCGCTAATAAAAAAGAAAAGAGCTGGAAGTCCACTGTCGTGTGGATCACCTTCATCGGAACCATCCTTCTCTGGATGACTGAGAGCATCACCAAGATCAACTCAAATATCGTCGCCCTTATTCCTCTGGGCGTTCTGACCGCCTGCGGAATATTCACCAAAGAAGACATCAAGGAAATCAACTGGAGCGTCCTGTGGCTCGTAGCCGGTGGATTCGCCCTCGGTACTTGCCTTCAGGGCACTGGCCTGGCGAAGGTTCTCATCTCCGCCATCCCGTTCGGTTCCATGCCTGTGGTCCTGGTGATTGTTGTCGCCGGTCTTGTGTGCTACTTCCTCTCCAACTTCATCAGCAACTCCGCGACCGCGGCTCTGCTGATCCCTATCCTGATCGTGGTTGCCGAGGGTATGGCAGATCCTGAGGCTGCCAATAACGCCGAGTTCCTCGCCCTCGGAGGCTCAAAGGCCATGATAGTGTTCATCGCTTGCTGCGCCTCGATCGCGATGTTGTTCCCGATCTCAACCCCTCCTAACGCCATCGCCGCTTCCACAGGTCTTGTCGAGACCAAGGATATGGCCAAGGTCGGTCTTTTGATTGGAGTCATTGGATTCCTTCTCGGATTCTTCTGGCTTTCCAAGTTGTTCCCTTTCGCTTAATACAATAGATAATGAAAAGAATCATCACAATTGCCGTCACATTGGTCATGGCTTTGACCCTTGGCGCGCAGGAAAAGCCCGCGAACCTCAAGTTCTATGGCTTTATCCGTAACTTTTTCGCTTTTGACACTCGCGAGAGTGTCTCCGGAACAGAGGATTTCTTCTACTATGTTCCTAAAGACAAGAACATGGTGAATGATGTTGACCTCAACGCTCATCCGAGTTTCCGTTTCGCCGCATTGACATCTCGTCTCGGTCTTGATATCCAGGGCTATGAGTTTGATGGTTTCAAAGTCACAGGTAAGATCGAAGGTGACTTCTATGCTGGTGTCTCTGGAGTGACCGGTACCGCCCAGTTCCGTCTCCGCCAGGCTTTTGCCACAATCGGCAAAGGTGACTGGAAGTTGACAGCCGGACAGGCTTGGCACCCGATGGCAGCCGACATGCCGGATGTGTTCTCGCTGAACACCGGCGCGCCCTTCGGCCCCTTCTCCCGTACCCCGCTCGTCAAGTTTGACCTCAGCTTGTCAGAGTCCATCTCGTTGACCGCTGCCGGAATCTGGCAGATGCAGTACACCTCGGCCGGACCTGAAGGAGCGTCAGCCAATTACATCAAATACGGCATGACTCCAGAGGCTTACCTTGGGGTGAACTTCACAACCGGAGGCTTCACCGCCAGAGTCGGAGGTGATCTCCTCTCCATCAAGCCTCGTTGGAATGACGGCAAGCAGAAGGTAAGTGACAGGATCACAACTGTTTCTCCTTTCCTTTTCCTTCAGTATAAGAGCGGCTTGTTCTCGGCTAAGCTCAAGACCATCTTCGCCCAGGCTGGAGAGCACATGAACCTCAATGGAGGTTATGGTATTTCCAAGGTCAACGATGACGGCAGCTATGAGTACACTCCTACCCAGAACTCTTCGACTTGGGTCAGCCTCATGTATGGCAAGAAGACCCAGGCTATCCTGTTCGGAGGTTTTGTCAAGAACTTCGGAACGATCGAGCAGCTTTATGGCTACAAAGATGGCTACGCTCCCGCTTCCAACTTGTATTTCAGCAAGAACAGTTTCTCGAACATGAACGCTATGTGGAGACTTACTCCTACTGTCATCCACAACATCGGAAAGTTCTCTTTTGGTGTTGAATATGAACTCACTAGCGTCCAGTATGGTGACTACAAGACAGTCGGTGGCGTGAAGAGCCTCGGTGACTGGGGCCTTGCTCATGATAACCTCCACTGGATCACCAACCATAGGGTCCAGGGTCTTGTGAAATTCACTTTCTAAACTACTTATCTAAATATGGCTATGAAAAAGTCTTTGATAATTATTCTTACTACCTTAGCCGCTCTCTGGGCCACCGACTCTATGGCCCAGAGGCGTAAGGTGGAAAAAGATAGTAAGTTTACTCCTTACGGTTTCTTCCGTACAGCGGCGATTTTCGATACTCGTGATTCCAAGGCCGGATCCGAAGACATGTTTTATTTTCGTCCTCTTGACCATACTTTCAATTTTGAAGGTCAGGACATTTATAACAGCATGTCCCTTAAGAGCTATGCGATCACCACTAGGCTGGGAGTGAATGTTACCGGGTACCGTTATGGTGCCATGAAGGTTGACGGTAAGATTGAGACGGATTTCTACCTTATGAACGGGAATACCGCCTCGCTGAGGCTTCGCCACGCTTATGTCGACATCTATTTCGACAAGCTCGGCTACATGGAGAACAAGTTCTCGTTCAAGGTCGGCCAAAGCTGGCATCCGATGGCGGAGGACTTGCCTTATTGTGTGAATATTGAGACTGGAGCTCCGTTCACACCTTTCAACTGGAGTCCTCAGTTGATGATCGAATACACTTTCGCCGACAGGATCCACTACACTCTTGGGGCACTTTATCCCATGCAATTCCTGCCTACGGGCCCTCTGGGTGAAAGTGAGACCTACATTAAATACGGGCTTATCCCCGAACTTTATGGAGGCATGTCCTACACCGGCAAGCATTTCACCGCCAAGGCAGGTGTCGATTTCGTCGGTCTCAAACCGCGGTGGCGTACTTTGACGCGTGATTATGTCAGTGAAGATTGGTATGACAGAGGAACCAAGGTCAAAGACCGCCTGTATATGTTCAGCCCGTTCGCTTACCTTCAGTTCGAGAAGGGGATGTTCAAGATCAACGCCAAGTCTGTCTTCGCCCAGGGTGGTGACCACTTGCGCCTCATGGGTGGTTATGCCTTGTATGACTGGCGTGACATCTATGATTACAAATACACACCTCTTCGCTCCACTGTGTCTTTCCTTTCATTCAGCATAGGGAGAAAGCTGCAGTTCATGTGCATGGGAGGCTATATGAAAGCTCTCGGCACGGCGCACAACCTTTCCGTCGATGAGGAAGGATACTGCCGCTCGGAGGACATTTACTATTCTTCAGCCGGGGATAAAGGCATCGCCCAGATGTACCGTGTGACCCCTACTATCGCGTTCAACGCGGGTAAGCTGACATTGGCTGTGGAATACAATAACACCAGCGTCCAGTACGGCCTGTCGACCAAACTGGACAACTACGCCATACCCCGTGAAAATCTCCATTGGGTGACTAATCACAGGGTGATGGGCGTTGTAAGATTCTCTCTTTAAGCTATTTCAGGAAACGATCAGCGAAGCTGATGTATTGCTGCCAGTCGTAGAGCCGTACGTTGTGCTCTCCTCGGCGGATGTGGTGACCCATCCTTCCGACTACCACTGGGTGCTCTATCTCCGGAACATTCCGGTCGGTTATTCCTTCGTAGCCGAAAAGGTTATAGACTGAAGCCGCTCCTACAAGGCTGAAATATTCCCCGACAGGGTCCGCCCAATCGTCCTCGCTGGCACTTGCCACATAGACAGGACGAGGAGCTATCATCGCGATCAGCTCGTGCTGGTCCCAGGGCATCTTTTCCTCACGGCCATTGTAGGCTTTGTAGTTGTCGCAGAACCAGTGGGGGAAGTTCCGGTTGATCACTTCCAGCGTCTCTCCATGTTTTCTACGAGCGATGGCTGCTCCAGAACATCCTGAATCATTGGATATTACCAGGGCGAATCTTTGGTCGGTGGCCCCTGCCCATAGAGATGTCTTTCCAAGCCTTGAGTGGCCGATGACAGCCACCTTCTTGGCGTCAATCTCCTTTTGCGTCTCCAGAAAATCAAGGCACCTTGACAGCCCCCAAGCCCATGCGGAGATTGTCGCCCAAGACTCTCCATTGCGGGGCTTGTCTCCGTCCATCAATTTATGGACCCCATTGTGGAAGCCGTCATGGAAGTCCGGATCGACGTCATTGTAGCAGAATGTGGCGACAGCGTAGCCGTGTTTCAAGATGTACTCGTACTCCCAGCGGTGCCCGTTGGTGTTCCGCTCTTCAATCTGATAGCCAGGAGCGAAGGTCGCGACCTTATCCGGAGGAGGCAGCATGACATACGGGTCTGTTGTTGTGGCGTGGTTCCCCTTGAAATTCGCTCCCAGGAATGCCGGGACCGGACCTTTGCGATCATTGGGAATATACATCAGGAGGGTCAGGTAATACTTCTCCTCTTTGTCGAAGCTTATCTTCACCTGTTTCCTGGTAGCCAGTCCACCAAATGCCTCGGGACTTTCCTCGAGGACAGCGAAATGAAGATCAGGAGCCTGCCCCGGTTCCCTTCCAAACATCTGGGAACGAAGCATTTCCATTAATTCTGGCCGGCGCTCCTTTATCCATTGGCGCTTTGTGCGGACGGTCCTGCCATCTTCCATCTTAAGCGGATCCGGAAGTTCGTAAGGATTATCCTGGGCATTAGCTGAATATGACAAGACCATCATGATAAGGGTTACGGTTGTAATAGTTAAATGTCTCATATGATTAGGAATAATGATTACTTGTATAGAATGGAAACCCCATCTGGAATGTCAGTCTTCGCCCTTGAAGCTATGCTCTTTGGGACCAATACGAACTTGAACATTCCGGAACCGTATCTATAAGGATAGACCGTGACACTCTCGAGCTGGGGGCTTTGGCTGAAATCCAGGCCTCGTATCCCGTCTATTAACTGGAAATCGACACTCCTCAGATTAGGAAGCGGCTCCAATGACATGCCTTCCTCAAAAGTCGCGAGTTGGACTTTCAGGTTTTTAATATTGTCGCAACCTTCAACGACCAGATGCTTAAGTGTGGAACAATTCGCTCCGAAATAACCGTTCACAAGGATAAGATCCTCAAGGCTGGGATTGTCGCGGATAATGGCCCGTTCCAATTTCTCCCCATCGTTGAAATCAACTGATCGCAACGATGGGCAGCCTGTCACTTCTATCGAAGTGATGCTGGAAGGAAGCCATGGCCCCAATTCGATCCTTTCGATAGAAGGATGGTCAGTCAGTTTCAAATCCAGGTTTGAATAATGGACATACTCCTGAAGGATCCTCAGTACTTCCATGTTTGGGATACACCCGAATCCATCCAAAATGGTTATGGGCCTCTCATAATACTCCAATTCAATCGTGAGTGTCCTGACGGATTCGAGATCCTGCTTGGAAAGGTTCCCGTCCATATTCCGGTCATAATGCTCCAGCATGTATCTATAAAAGGATGGATCGCTGAAACCGTCACCTTGGATGATCTGTATGTTTACCGGATTACCGTCAGGAGCCGAGAGGCGCAAATTGCCTGTTCTGTTGAGAAGAGAGTCATACCTTTCTATTGACAGTTCGATCTTGTCAGAGCCGATCCTTTCCAAGGATATCCAATTATCATCGATATTGACAACTGGAGGCCCGCATCTGAAAGGGATCTCAAGATGTGTGGTCTCTCCGCTTATCCTGTAGGTGTCTTTATCTAGTACGACTCCATCCCCACTGTGATTTTGGAAGACTTGGATAGAGGCTCTTTCGCCAACGTCCGATACAAACTCTACCAAACAACCGCGCTCGAGACCGTTGTTCTCATCAAGTGTCAAAGTGAGATCTGTGCCGATGGAAGACGTGGCACTTCCGGAGGAAGGGACTATCCTGCACCAGGATTCCGAACTTGTCGCTCTCCAGGATACGGGAGAGGAGATAGTAACAGTGACATTATTCCCGGAGGAAACAGTCTCAACCGCTACGGGATCCACGGTAAACGGTATCGTGGGATCTTTCTCCGAGCAGGAGATCAGGACGGATATCAAAACCGCCAGGATAACGTTTCTCTTAGTCATTCTTGATTCCATGCCATGAAAACGCCAAACCGATCGATGCATTCAGAGAGGGAATCAGGATACCTTTGGAAGGACTGTATACCTGGTCGGCATATATTCTTGCTTGAAGGACAGTCCGGGTGTATAATCCACTCAGAGCGAATGAATACCTGTTCCTTAGTGTATAATCAAGCCGTACCCCCTCTATGACCGACATTCCTTGTACCGGGTCAGGCTTGAAGAAGATGCTTTTGCTGCCAAGGCGTCCGAACACGGACAGGCGGGTGTCATCCTGTTTGAGGAAGATATATCCAGGGCCGATACTCCAGCCGAAGCTGTCCAAGAACTGTCCTTTGCTTCCGGAACCGCTTATGCCCGGAATGTCTCCTTTATATGTTCCACGTCCGAAAACGACTCCGGCGTCAAAATAAAACCTGTCGTAGATTATCTCCAGATCCGTCCCTGCTGAAATGAAAAGGGATCCAAGGCGCGCCATGTCTCCGGTAGGTGCCGATCCGCCAAGATTCAACGAGACGCCAACACCGAATTTTGAGGGTGAACATGGAAAAGCTGTTATGTCAAAAGAATCCTTCCCGGGGGGGATGACCGTAAAGCCTTCATCGCCGGACAGCCGTTCCTCGTCTTCACGGATTCTCTGGGCAGCCCACTTGGTCAGTTCCTTCGGTGATAACCGAGAAGTCAGAAGGCTGTCACGCAAAGCCCTTCCGATCCATTCTGCCTGGTTGAAAAAGTCTTGTTGCTTTCGGAGATTCTCGTCCGTGATGCGGGACTTCCCGACAAAGGAGTTAGCGGGAACTGCAATAGTCCTTATTTCAAGGTATTTATAGGTGGTTTTCCCTGACTTTACAACAGAATAATCCCTGACCCATGATACCGAAAGATTCGGTTTGGCGTCCAAGGAGTCCGACAAGGTAAAATCCTTCCATGTCAGCGGGCCATCCGACCAGTATCTATAGTGGTCCTGCCCAAAACAAGGAATACAAGCCAAGAGGCCTGTCAATATGAGTAATAACGCGTTTCTCATCTTGCCTCCTTTTCCCAGACATATTTGAAGTGAATATTCCTTTCCATGAATCGCCCATGTCCGAACATCTCGACCGCATCGCAGGCTGAAATCGTGACTGCGCCACCCTTGAGGGATGCTTCAGTGATCCTCTTAGGGACTGCTCCGCTGCTGAAATCAAACTCATAGATTCCCAGCGCGGTATTCCAGTTCAGCGGGATGATGCAGCGGCGGTAGTCGATATTACCTTCAAAATCCATTTCTGGAAAAGTGGAATCGAAGAACCATCGGCCGTCTGATTGGTAGATCTCGGCGGACAGGATTTCAGAAGGTGACAAGCTGGAGGTGGGAATATCCTCATTCTCCCACACGAAAGATGACAGCGAGTAATTCCCCTTGATAAGCTCCATGTGATCTTCTCTCATGCGTTCAGCCACGCACCCATTGACGAGTACATGAAAGGCAAGAGCCACGAAGAGATATGCTATTTCCCTCATTTCTGTTTAGTCGTTACTCCCATTCTATGGTTGCCGGTGGTTTGGAGGAGATGTCGTAGACGACCCGGTTGACTCCCTTGACTTTGTTGATGATCTCGTTCGAGACATCGGCGAGGAAGTCGTACGGGAACCGGAACCAGTCCGCAGTCATGGCGTCGGTGGAGACCACAGCCCTGAGGGCGACCGGATTCTCATAAGTCCTCTCGTCACCCATCACTCCGACGCTCTTGACAGGAAGAAGGATGACCCCAGCCTGCCAGATGGCGTCATAAAGGTTGGCGGCCTCAAGCCTCGGATCAGAGGCGGAAGGAAGATGGAGGGCGGAACAGTCATATTTCCGAAGGCCTTTTATGAATATGTCATCGGCCTCCCGGAGCACATCCAGTTTCTCTTTAGTGATCTCTCCGATGATCCTGACGGCGAGTGAAGGTCCGGGGAACGGATGTCTTCCGACGAGTTCCTCTTTAATGCCGAGAGCCCTACCGACCCTCCTGACCTCGTCTTTGAAAAGCATCCTCAGGGGCTCGACAATCTTGAGGTTCATCTCTTCAGGCAATCCGCCGACATTATGATGGGATTTGATCTTTGACTCGATTCCCTCAATCCCGGCGGATTCGATCACATCAGGGTAGATTGTGCCCTGAGCGAGGAAGCGGGCGCCTTCTATCTGCCGGGCATATTTGTCGAAAGTCTCAACAAAGAGTTTCCCGATGATTTTCCGTTTGGCTTCCGGCTCTGTTACCCCGGCGAGCCCATTTAGGAAAACCTCTGAGGCATCAGCGCCGATGACGTTGAGGTTCATGTCTTTGTAGGTGGCAAGAACGTCTTCGTACTCGTTTTTCCTCAGCAGGCCGTTGTTCACGAATATGCATGTGAGATTGTGCCCGATGGCTTTGTTCAGGAGAACTCCTGCGACAGTCGAGTCCACTCCGCCGCTGAGACCAAGGATCACCTTATTGTCTCCGATCTGTTTTTTCAGCGATGCGACGGTCGTCTCGATAAAAGAATCCGGTGTCCAGTCACCCTTGCATCCACACACCCCGAACGCGAAATTGCCTAGGATCTTAGATCCTTCAGTCGTGTGGAATACTTCCGGATGGAACTGGACCGCATAGGTCGGCTCGCCATCGAATGAGTAAGCCGCATTGGTCACGCTCTCGGTCGAGGCTATGATCCTGGCTTTGTCGGGTAAGACTGAGATGGTGTCTCCATGAGACATCCAGACTTGGGACCGAGTGGGAAGACCTTTTAGTAGAAGTGATTCCGGATCAACTACTTCCAGCATTGCCCTGCCGTATTCCCTGGCAATGGAACCCTCCACCTTGCCACCGTATTTATGGGCGAGGTACTGGGCGCCGTAGCATATTCCCAGAAGCGGATATTTCCCTTTGATCCCGTCCAGGTTGACCTGGGGAGCGTTTTTGTCCCTCACGGAACATGGGCTGCCGGACAGGATGACTCCCTTGACGGAAGGGTCAAGGTCGGGAACCTTATTGAAAGGGAAGATCTCGCAGTAAACGTTCAATTCACGCAGACGCCGGCCGATCAGTTGGGTGACCTGTGAGCCGAAGTCGAGGATAATGATTCTCTCTGTCATTTGGGTGATTGTTTCCATTACAAAAATAATATAAAAACGTCAGACTGAAAAAATATGCGGCGAATGAATAATTTATGAAAATTTATGCATATCTTTGCAAAGTTTTGAATATTTATCGGATGAAGAGCAAGGTTGAAAGACACAGAATCATTCGGAAGGTGGTCGGAGAAGGGAAGATCGCCAGCCAGGAAGAGCTTGCCGCTATTCTTGAGGGTAATGGCATTCAGGTGGCCCAGGCGACCCTGTCTCGGGACA
Source organism: uncultured Bacteroidales bacterium (assembly GCA_900320965.1). GTDB lineage: Bacteria > Bacteroidota > Bacteroidia > Bacteroidales > UBA932 > Cryptobacteroides. The sequence goes on from ONUG01000032.1 coordinate 14,181, forward strand.
TCAGGGATTTGGGTATAACTAAATTTCATGACGGCGAAGGCTATTATTACAGTCTTCCACTTTCATCTGCCCAGCATCAGCGGGTAGCTATGCCAGGGCTGTCCAGCAGTGTTGTCAGCCTTGAGTTCTCAGGGCAGCTGGCTGTTATCAAGACTATGCCGGGCCATGCCAACATGGTCGCAGCTGTGATCGACGGGGGAGCGCTGGCTGAGGTCGCCGGGACGATAGCTGGTGACGACACGATCCTGCTCGCCGTCAGGGAGGGCGTTTCCCGCGACTCTCTCTCCTTATCGCTCGGAAGATTGCTTGGAGCTCTCGTGAGCAAACGTATTAATTGATTATAATTTCCACACAGATATGAAACTGGAAGACATTACGATAGAAGTGGCCTCAGACAGACATCTTGTCTATGTCGACAGGATACTGGAATCCATCGAGGAGGCCGCCAAGGTCCGCGGGACCGGAATCGCGAGCAGGAAGCCTGAGTACATTGCCAGGAAAATGCAGGAAGCTAAAGCTGTGATAGCTCTTCACGGGGAAGATTTCGCCGGGTTCAGCTACATCGAGACTTGGGAGCATAAAAGCTATGTGACGACTTCCGGACTGATCGTCAGGCCTGAGTTCCGTGGACTCGGTATCGCCAAGAAAATCAAGGATTTGACCTTCTCGCTCGCAAGGACACGTTGGCCAAACGCCAAGATATTCAGCCTGACGAGCGGAGCCGCTGTCATGGCGATGAACACCAGGCTCGGATACAAGCCGGTCACATTCGCCGACCTTACCAATGACGAGGCTTTCTGGAAAGGTTGTGAGGGATGCGTCAATGTGGACATCCTGAAGAGGACGGACAGGAAGTACTGTATTTGCACCGGCATGCTCTTCGATCCTGAGGAGCATCTTCCTGCCAAGATCCCGCAGGAGGTGCTTGACCGGATAGCCAAATTGGATAAAGAAGAAAATATAAACGATTGACAAATATGGCAAAAAAGAAAGTAGTGGTCGCCTATAGCGGCGGTCTGGATACCTCCTTCACAGTCATGTACTTGACCAAGGAGATGGGTTATGAGGTATATGCGGCATGTGCGGACACGGGAGGTTTCAGCCCTGAGCAGCTGGCGGATAACGAGAAACGGGCCATCGAGCTTGGCGCCAAGGAATATGTTACCCTTGATGTGACCAAGGAATATTATGACAAGAGCTTGAAATACATGATTTTCGGTAATGTCCTCAGGAACGGGACCTATCCGGTCTCAGTGTCCTCTGAGAGGATATTCCAAGCTATGGCCATCGCCCGTTACGCGAAGGAGATCGGCGCTGACGCTATCGCGCATGGGTCTACCGGGGCGGGTAACGACCAGGTTCGTTTCGACATGACCTTCCTTGTGATGGCTCCTGGAATCGAGATCATTACTTTGACCAGGGATATGGCGCTCACTCGTCAGTTCGAAGTTGATTATCTTAATGAGCATGGCTTCAAGGCTGATTTCAAGAAGCTGAAATATTCGTATAATGTCGGTCTTTGGGGAACTTCGATTTGTGGCGGGGAGATCCTGGACTCCAAGCAGGGACTTCCGGAAAGCGCTTATCTCAAGCAGGTTACGAAAGAAGGTTCGGAGATCATCGAGATCGGTTTCGAAAAAGGTGAGATCGTTTCCGTCAACGGAGAGGAATTCTCCGACAAAGTAGCCGCGATCCAGAAAGTGGAATCCATAGCCTCGCCTTACGGGATCGGACGTGACATGCATGTCGGTGACACGATCATCGGCATCAAAGGCAGGGTCGGCTTTGAGGCTGCCGCTCCAATGCTGATCATGGCGGCCCACAAGTTCCTCGAGAAGTTTACCCTGAGCAAGTGGCAGCAGTACTGGAAGGACCAGGTGGCCAATTGGTACGGGATGTTCCTGCATGAGAGCCAGTACCTTGAGCCTGTGATGAGAGACATTGAGGCCATGCTGACTGAGAGCCAGAGGAATGTGACCGGAAAAGTCACTATGGAGCTGCGGCCTTGGTCATTCTCGACAGTAGGCGTGGATTCTCCTTGCGACCTGGTGAAGACAAAGTTCGGGGAATACGGCGAGATGCAGAAAGGCTGGACCAGCGAGGACGCCAAGGGCTTCATCAAGGTCAGCTCGACGCCTTTGAGGGTCTACTACACGGCTCATAAGGACGAGGGAGAGAAACTTGAAAAG
>ONUG01000013.1 GCA_900320965.1 uncultured Bacteroidales bacterium
CGAAAACCCTGACATATCCCTTAGGCACCAGATCCCTGTACTCGTACCAGAAATCCCAGATGTCGCCAAGCATGTACAGAGAGAGCGTCCGGTCCTTGGGGATCGACTCGAGGAAACGTACGAACCGCGCCTCCCTTTCGGAAGGATCGGTGACATCCAGCCCAAGGTGGACATCGGCGACGAAGTAAACCAGCGTCCTTTGGGCCATACTCCTCTGATCAGGCGAAAATGAATATCAACACGGCGACCACCGCGCAGTAAAGGGCGAACCACCCAAGTTTGGCTTTCTTGACAATAGCTAGCATAGCTTTGCAGGCGAATAGCCCGGCAAAGAAGGCGGCGACAAAACCGACAACAAGGCACACGGGGCTTAGCCCACTCCCAAGTTCGGCACTACCGGTGAGGGATTTAAGAATATCAAGAGCCTGCTCTCCGATGATAGGCACCAACACCATTAGGAATGAGAACTGGGCAATCACCTCACGCTTCACACCGCACAGGAGTCCTGTGGCGATGGTGGTCCCGGAACGTGACAAGCCAGGAGCAACGGCAAAAGCCTGTCCAATGCCCACGACGAATGCCTGCCAGAAACTGATCCCGTTGCGGGTTTCACCTCGTTTTTCGGAAACCGCGCTTCGCGCCCTATCCGGGTAAATGCTCTCTCGGGGGACACCCCTCCTGCCAGCACCATTACCGAAGAAATCAGAAAGCAGCAACAAGGCGGCGGTGACAAGAAGGCAGACGGCAACGGTAGTAAGGCTGTCGCCGAAAAGCGCCTCGACCTGGTCTTTGAGCAAGAAGCCAACCAGAGCCACGGGAATCATAGAGACAACGATCTTGAATATGTAATCCGTCTCATCATTGTACTTGAACTTGAAGAAACCGGCGATCAGCTTGACAATCGGCTTCCAGAACACGATCAAAGTGCTGCAGACTGTCGCGAGATGAACAGTGACAGTAAAATCCAAGAAACCTTCCTCCGTCAGGCCTTGGACTATACCCAGTAGAAGAGCTTGCAACCAATTCATCTCACTTCTTGTTTTCTTCCTCTATCGCGGGACGCTTGATGATCGCGATGATCACGATCGCCACACCGCACAAAATGACAACAGGAGCGGCGACCAGCCGGCGGAAATCAAACATCGCCCAATTAAAAACCTGCGGATCTTTGACTCCGCCTCCCATCATCAGGATAAAACCCGCCACCATAACAAGGAATCCCATCAGGATCCACTTCAACCCCTTGCGGGTCACTGCCATTTTAGGATTATCTGACATATTAAAGAATATTTCAATAATAAAGGTTGTCCTTTGGAAGAGACACAAGCTTGCCGACAACAAAATACGTGCTGACAACGCAGATCACAACTCCCGACACGATCACCACACCGATCACTATCAGCAGCGAGTCGAGGGTGAAGACTTCGAAAAGCTGGGAGAACTGCTTACGGATGACAAGCAGCGCCCCCACGAGCATCAGGATCGCGAGTAAGGCCGCCAGCAGGCCCTGGAAGACCGACTGCCCGAGGAAAGGCTTCCGGATGAAGGACTTGGTAGCGCCCACAAGTTTCATGGTGTGGATGGTGAACCTCTTGGAAAAGACATTCAGCCTCACCGTGTTGTTGATGAGGACGAAGGAAATGAAAAGGAGCAGCAGGACAAACACGCCCATCACCAGGAATATCTTCGCCAGGTTAGTGTTGAGCTTGTCGACAAGTGACTGCTGGTAAACGACTTCGTCCACAAGTGGAGAGGCCGCGATCTCTTTCTTCACCACCTCAAGGCTGTCAGCGCTGACATAGTCCGCTTTCAAAGTGACATCTATCGACACGGGGATCGGAGCGGTCTCGAACACATTGAGGAAATCCTCCCCAAGCATGTCGGTCATCTCCTTCATACCTTCAGCCTTGGAGATGAAACGGGTGCTCTTGATGAACGGTTTGGAGTCGAGTGACGTGGCGAAATCCATCGCCTCATCCTCCTGGACCTCCTGCCGCATCAGCACGGAGACCTGAACATTCTCCTTGAAATAATCCGAGACACTTTTGGCGTTGACTAGCAATAGACTAGCAACCCCAACAAGAAACAGGACCAGGGTGATGCTTATCACACTGGACACCCAGGCTCCAGCGAGCCTTCTTCTTATCAGCTTATTCTCGCCTGCAGACATCCGTCAATCCTCCAAATAGAGTTCAAATATAGTGAATTATCAAAATATGAAAAAAAATTCTTACCTTTGCGAATATAAATAATTAATATGGGTAATCCCGTCAACAGAGTATTATTCATCAATTCGGAGATCACGCCTTTCCTTCCGGAAAGCCCTATCGCCAAGATTGGAAGGTTCCTTCCGCAGGGCATTCAGGAAAGGAAAAAGCAGATCAGGGCATTCATGCCCCGATACGGCTGTATCAACGAGAGAAAGAACCAGTTGCACGAGGTCATCCGGCTCTCCGGGATGAACATCATCATCGGGGATGTGGACAGGACTCTGGTGATCAAAGTGGCGTCCATCGCCGCCGCCAGGATCCAGGTCTACTTTATCGACAACGATGATTTTTTCCGTCGCAAGCAGCTTGCTTTCGATACCGACGGCAAATTCTTCGAGGATAACGGCCAGAGGGCGATTTTCTTCGCGAGGGGAGTTCTCGAGACTGTCAAGAAGCTCCGCTGGGCCCCGGACATTATCCACTGCCAGGGATGGATCTCAAATCTGGTGCCCCTTTTCCTGAAAAAGGTTTATTATGGCGACCCGATATTCGCAGGCAGCAAGGTCGTGACCTCATTGTACAATGACATCTCGACCGAAAAGTTCTCCCCGACGTTCAAGGACACTATCCCGTTCGGAGGCATAAAGCCTTCCGACGTGTCGATCCTGGACGACCCTACTGGCATAAATCTTGCGGAAATGGCTGCCTTGTATTCTGACGGCGTGATTTTCGCCGCACCCGATGTGGACGAGGGTGTCATCAAGTTCTGTGAAGGACTGAACATCCCGACGCTCTCCTACGACGGCAAGTCGATGGAGGACGGGACATACATCGACGAATACGACCGGTTTTATCAACAACTGTAGTAAATGAAAAAGATTCTTGCGGCGTTCGTCTTGACGGCAGCCCTGATATCTTGCACAAACGTCAACGAGGGAGTGGGCGGGGAGTTCATCCCCACCGACCAGAAATATGACTTTTATTCCGCGGAATTCCCTCTTGAAGACATCCAGATAAAGGTGGTGGACAGCCTTTCAGGTTACTCTTCCAGGCACATCAACTTCGGAGCCATCCGTGATGAGACTTTTGGCCTGGTGCGCAGAGGTTGCGCGGTGACCCTTGTGCCCTGCGTCGACTCCGTGGATCTTGGAGTAAACCCAACGTTGAAGAGATTCAGGTTCAAAGCCGGCGTAGACAGCGTCTCTGTAGCTGACGAGGGGCAGGCCAACATCCTCCAGAATGTCTATGTGTACGACATCACAGAGCCGCTCGACCCTGCCAAGTACTTTTCAAGATCAGAAGTCAAGCACGGCTCCAAAAAGATCACGAAGGGAACTCCCGTCATCAACGGAAGTGACTCCCTGACTTTTGACTTCACGACTGAATTCGCGAAGCGGTATCTGACCCTGACCCAAGACGACATGACCGACTTGGAGACCTACTCCAAGAAGTTCCCCGGGATCTACTTGACCACCAACGATCCGATCGGTCTTGGCGGGCGGTTCAACATGTTCAAGATGAACATCCTGGAAGATGCCAAAACCTACAAATACAGGTCAGACAACTACGCCATTCTCTACTACACAAGCACTTACGACGGAGAGCGGAAAGACACGACCTTGATGTTCTACTTCAGCCCGCTGGAGTTCCAGGATCTTGACAAACACATCTCGAACAACACCCTTCCAGACCAGTACGTATTCAATGTGGATTACCATGAGTCCGACAATTTCGTCGGGAAGGCCGGAGAAGAGATAATCGTCGAGGGTGGAAGCGGTGTCAAACCTGTGATCTCCGCTAATGAGATCAAGCGTCTCGTCAGCGCTGAGGTGACCGGCAACGGAGGAGACCCCGCCACGGCCCTTGTGGTAAAAGCCACCATTGAGATGCCGTTCATCTTCCCCGATGACTACCGTAAGATGTTCCTGTACCCTGACATCCTCAGTCCGACCATCAAGATCTCTACCGACACCACGGTAGCGTTCGCCGGTCTGACAGATGCTAGCGTCTCAGATGAGAACCAGGGAGACATCAACCGTTCCCTGTGCGTCTACGCTCCTGATGTGACCCACCATGTCCAGCAGATCCTGAGGAAAGACGACATCGACGACATTTCCGCCTACGACATCTGGATGCTCATCATGCACAAGGTCGCCACGACGACGACAAATGCCGATGCCAGCGAGATGGCCCAGTACTATCAGCAGCTCGCCTACTATTCCTATTACAACCAGCTCTATGGTGGAGGTTACGGCTACGGCGGATATGGTGGCTACGGTGGATATGGCGGATATGGCTACGGAGGCTACGGCTACAACAATTACTACAACTACATGATGATGGCCCAGTACGCTTCAGCTTCGGCCTCGTCAACATCCTACACGGCAGAACTTGACAAGGACAACTTCTACCGCTGCAAATTGGCCGGTCCTGGGTATCCGGGAAGGTACCCGAAGCTCAAACTGACCTACGCCATTCCTAAAAAGTAAAAAAGTCCCGGTTCACACCGGGACTTTTGTTGTCTAAGTCAGAAGGAATAATTAAGCCTCCTCCTTACCTGCGATCTTTTCCTTAACCTTAGCGATAGCGTCAGCGACGGTCGCGATGGAGCTGGTCTCCTCATCAGGAATCTTAATTCCGAAAACCCTCTCGAACTCCATAAGAAGCTCGACAGTGTCAAGAGAATCAGCTCCCAGATCATTTGTAAAATTGGCGGTCTCAGTAACTTCAGACTCCTCGACACCGAGTTTGTCAACAATGATCGCTTTGACTTGTTTTACGATTTCTTCTTCAGTCATGGTTATAAAAATTAAATAGTTGTTTCAAAATCGCACAATAACTGCGCAAAGTAAATAAAAAAACATTAATTATCCAAATCCGACGTAGCCGGACCCTCGAAAGCCGGTTCTTTGCAAAGGTTGAGCCATATCCTCAAACCATTGATCGAGTTCATCAGATAGAAGATGTATTTGATGAGCATCACAGAGGCGTTGCCGGAGCCCGTCCCGCTCAGTAAAGCCACGGCCCAGAGGGAGATAGAAGATATATTCACAAGAATCCAGAGGTACCATTGCTCCATGAAGGCGAAGCTAAGGAGCACCTGTCCGGCGATGTTTAAGGTCATCACTACCGCATCAAGGAGAATCTTGGACTTGTTGAAGGATTCGATCTTTCCGGCGTTCATTTTAGCGACATCCACGTAATAGAGCACGAAGTACAGGACAGCGATCCCAACAAGGACTCCTAAGCAGAGCCATATCCATTGTTTACCCGTAAGCTTCCTGGCCCTGACCTTGGTGTCTTCTTTCTCTCCTCCAACCGAGGCTCCGCGTTTTCTCCATTGCCAAAAACCGATGAACTGCATCGGCAGGAAATAGAAAGCGTGAAGGGCGAAATTGCCCATGATCCCGTTGTCGTAGAGGACCACTGTGGCGGCCAGCACATCCAACAATCCAAACAGGAAAGTCAAGATGTGCCCATTGGCGGAAAGGACGGTGTTGACCACCCCCATCACAGACCCGAAGGCCGCCAGAAGAAGCATGAAAGTCTTGACTCCAGGCTGCTGGAGCTTGAATACTGTCGTGATCATGACGGCGACAATCATCCCCGTGACGAGGAAAATGTTAAACGCCAAGTTGAATTTCTTCTCAGTAGCTTTGTCCATATCAACTGCAAAGATAGCAAATCATCCTTTTTTTATATATTTGCTAAAAACATACAAAAAAATGAATAAAACACTCGTAACCATTTTCGCGCTGGCCGTCACAGTAAGCGCCATCGCTCAGGAAAAGACCTACCCGGAACCAGAGAGAATGCGTCCAGGAATGACTGAGTTCTGGACTCCCCAGCCCAAAGTCGTGACCCCCGGCGACATCCGGACCAATTCCGCTCCCTCAGATGCCATCGTGCTGTTTGACGGCAAAAATCTCGACGCCTGGCAATCCGCCAATGGTGGAGAGGCTAAGTGGAAAGTCCATGACGGTGTTTTCACCGTGGACAAGAAAACCGGCGACATCCTGACAAAGGAGAGTTTCGGAAGCTTCCAGCTCCATCTCGAGTGGATGGTTCCCGAGAACATCACCGGGACCAGCCAGGCAAGGGGCAACAGTGGGGTCTATCTCCAGGACAAATATGAGATCCAGATCCTGGATTGCTACCAGAACGAGACCTATGCGAACGGCCAGACAGGTAGCGTCTACAAACAAGTCATTCCCCTGGCGAACGCCATGCGCAAGCCCGGAGAGTGGAATGTCTATGACATCATCTACAGCTCCCCCGTGTTCAATGAGGACGGGACCTACAAAGTAGCCCCGACAGTCACGGTCATCCAGAACGGGATCGTGCTCCTGAACAACTTCACAATCCGCGGTACGACTGAATACATCGGCCACCCCAAGGTCGTGCCGCATGGCGACGGCCCTATCCGTCTCCAGTCCCATGGAGATCCGAGCGAGCCGATCAGCTTCCGGAACATCTGGCTCCGGAAAATGTAATTACCTCGGACGATCGACCTTCGGGTGGGCTTCAACCAGGGCATCAGCCCAGGCTTTGAGGTCCACCCATTTATAATAAGGTCCGCTCACAGCTGTCAGCTGAGGAAGTATCGCCTCCGAACCGTTACGAAGCACTTTGAACAATATCTCCGGATTCTTCTTCGACTTATAGAGGACGATCTGGAGATTGGCCGCTTTAGGTGTGTCGTAATTCTGGAACCAATACTTGACATCCTCAGTCTTCGATGCTTCGTGGCCGGATCCGTTAATATTCAACAGTGGGCAGAGGGCATTGAAAGCGGTGTCATGACCGAAGCGGAAATGTCCCTTGTACTCGCCCGTCGCGATAGCTTCGTCGGCGAGATCTATCATGTCCTTCAGGATAGGGATCATCCTGTAACGGTTGCGAGAGTGTCCGACATAGACTGAGTAATTCTCTATCTCCCAGAACTTAAGAAGCTGATCCTTTGTGAAAAGATCCTCAAGCCAATCCCCGTCATCATAATTATGATAGCCTGCCCAGAGGTTAAAAAGCTCATAGACAAAATCCCGACGTCCTCCAATCTCCTCTAGGAACCCCCTGTCAGTGAATAGTTTCCCAAGAATGGCATCATAGTCGGTCATCCTGTCTCTGAACTCGACCGTACTCTCGGGCACAAGGATCTCTCCCTTATAATATTCAGAGATCTCCCTCGGCGCTCCGGAAGGATTGGTGATGAGAAGATTCGTGTGCAGGGAATTCATCTTGATGTCCAGCTTCGGAGCCTGCTTCTGAAGACTCACCGTGAAAGCGTTCATGCTGACGATTGCCCTTTGCGAAGTCGAAGACCTCGCCAGGATCTTCCCACCGTCCTTGAATATCTCAGGAAACTCCTCACACATGATCCGGGCGATTTCCATGTGCTGCTCCATGCCCAGATCAGAAAGGTCCCCCGTGTTGATAAGCGGAACGGCATAGAAAGCATTGAAGTCTTCATAAAGCTTTTCGCCTCTGGGTGTCAGGGAACCAGCTTCAGAAGCCGCGTCCAGCACCTTTTTTATTAAGGAATAAGTGTTGGAATTCCAAGCATAACGCGAGCCATGTCTCCCGTAATGGGTAATATAAAAAGGTACATAACCCTTTGGTGCGGGAGTCAACGGAGCCGCATCGAAGCGGTAGGGACCCTCACAGCCGGCGATCTTATCCCGATCGGCGGAAACGATCTCAACGACATTGGCAACCTGCGCGAGCGAGGAATGCTGGGAAAAAGCCAGAGCGGCGAGAACCGCGGCGACAAAAAGAACGGGTTTCTTATTCATAATGACCCAAATATAACAAAAAATCTTCCGGCCAGAAAGACCGGAAGATTTATCCTTAATCGAATTTCAGGAATTATTTCTTGAAATACTCAGCGAACTCAACATCCTTGGCAGCCCTGGCGGCAAGAGTCTTGTCAGCCTTAGCAACCTCGTCGAGGAGGGTCTTGACCTCGTCCATCTTACCCTGGCGGGCAGCGATGATGGCCTTCAGGTAGGTCACCTTAGGATCGCCACAGTGAGCGGCGGCCTTGGCCTTGTCAAGCTGGTTGGTGAGGATGTAAGCGAGGACAGTGTTGTGGCAGCAACCCTTGGCGTCCTTAAGATCCTGGACAGCCTTGTCGTAGTTGCCGGTGCAGATGTCGATGATACCCTGGTTGGTCTTGGCCACGTCGTTGCCAGCCTTCTTGAAGTAGTTGGCGGCAGAAGCGAGGTCACCGTTACGGAGGGCGAGGACACCGAGAGCGTTGTCAAGGTCAGCGTCCTTGGTCTCGACGGCGGCGAAAGCCTTGGCGGCGTTCTTGAGGTCACCGGCGTTCAGGTAAGCGGTACCGAGGTTGAACCTGGCGGCGTCGCTGTCGAACTTGCTGATAGCCTTGTTGTAAAGCTTCACCTTGCTGTCAAGATCCTTCACGAGGGTAGCGGACTTCAGGAGAGCAGGCTCGTCAAGAACCTCGCTGTTGTTGTTGATCATCTCAAGAAGCTCGTCAGGAGTGTAGTTCTTGAACTCGACGTTGGCGATGAAACGGGCGCGACGGAGCTCAGGAAGAATGTCGTTCTTAAGCTCTGAATAGACAGAAGACATGTTCTTGATCTCGCTCTCACGGACAGCGGGGTCGCTGTACATGGAGAGAACGCGGAGGATGAGATCCTTGTCACGGATGTCGGAATTCTGGACAAGCTCCTGGAAGCCTTCCCAGTCCTGACCGATGCTCCTGACCTCAGGATCAGTGACGCTCTTGCCCTTGACGACCTTATCCCAAGCCTTGTCAGCGGTCTTGGAACGGTTGTCGGAGAGTTTGCGGTTCAGTTTCTCACCACCATCCGGGGAAGCGTAAGCGACGACCTCGGTGCCGACGAGGGTCTTCCTCTCGTTAGCGGCGATCTCGTCGAGAGCGTTCTGGAAGTTCTTGATGGACTCACCCTTGAGCTGCTTGCTCTGGACATCGGCGGAGTTGATCCTATAGAGGATCTGGCCCTCAGCGGTCTGCTTGAGGATAGCCTCATAACCATCAGCCTTAAGAGGGACGAGGCCATCGGCCTTCACGAGCTGATAAGTGGTGTTGACACCCTCAGCGACCTTCTTGGTAGGAAGAGTGATGGATTTGCCTTTGAACTTGGCGACGCCACGGAGCTCGAGATAGGACTTCTCCATTCCCTCGACGAACGGGAAATGAAGCTTCTCAGTCACGGTGCTGCCAGCCTTAGGGACGACTTTGTAGTTATCCTTAACTTTCTCGCCCTGATACATCAGGGGAGCCATCTTGGACTCGCCACCCTCATAAACAATGACGGGAGTGACTTCAAGGATAGCCTTGGGATTGAAATAATTGGCCGGATAGGTCACAGTAACGGACGGATCCACGTTGCCGGCGACACACTCCAGGACAGCGGGATTGCAAGTGACAATAACATTGTCGGCCAGCTCAGCCATCTTCTTGGCGGAAGAGCAAGCGACCGCGGACAGCACGATGGCTGCCGCTGCAAGAATCTTGATTCCTTTCTTCATGATTTTAATTGAATATTAAAACAAAAATTGAACATTCATTTCAGTTTGGCTTTTGAGCCTTCTACATCAGTAGGCAAATATAACTATTATTTTCGTAACTTTGCCAAACTGATTCCAAATAGCGATCATTTTTGTATGGATTCACAAGAATTGCAGAGACTGAAGAACAAGTACGACATCATCGGAAATGATGCCGCGCTGAACCGCGCTTTGGAGATGGCAGTAACCATCGCCCCCACCGACCTGACCGTCCTTGTCACTGGTGAGAGCGGCGTGGGCAAAGAAAATATTCCCAAAATAATCCACCAGAACAGTCTCAGGAAGACTGGCAAGTATTTCGCCGTCAACTGTGGAGCTATCCCGGAAGGAACCATTGACTCAGAGCTGTTCGGGCACGAGAAAGGCTCTTTCACAGGAGCCATAGAGACTCGTAAAGGCTATTTCCAGGAAGCTGATGGCGGGACCTTGTTCCTGGACGAGATCGGCGAGCTGCCCCTCCCCTCCCAGGCCAAGCTCCTGAGGGTGCTCCAAAGCGGAGAGTTCATCAAGGTGGGATCCGCAAAGGTGGAGAAGACAAATGTGAGAGTCATCGCCGCGACCAACAACGACCTGCTTCATGCCGTGAGCCAGGGGAAGTTCCGGAAAGACCTCTATTATCGTCTCAACACCATTGAGATCAGAATGCCTGCCCTGAGGGAACGCAAAGAGGACATCTACCTATTTTTCAGGAAGTTCTCCTCTGATTTTTCGGAAAAATACGGAATGGGGAAGGTGACTCTGACCAATGACGCGATAGACCTTTTGATTGGCTACAGATGGCCCGGGAATATCCGTCAGCTGAAAAGCGTGGCGGAATCCGTCACCGCGCTTGAGTCAGAAAGGTTGACTCCCGTTTCCGGGAGATGCGAGGTGGACGCCGCCACCCTCGCGAAATACATGCCCAAGGAAGATGAGGCGCAGCTTCCGGCTGTGGTCTCCGCAAGCAAAGGTGACTCTTTGCCGGATTCCGACAGGGACATGTTCATAAAAGCCATCCTGGATCTTAACAAGGCCCTGATTGAACTGCGAAAAGAGGTGGACGAACTTAAGGGCAAGGGGACGACGGTCCCTGCAAGCGCCCCGGTTCTCAGCCCCCACCGGATCGAGCCTGACGACGCCGAATGGCAGGGACCAGGACCGGTTCCCAGCGAGAAGATCAGCAAAGTCGTGGACATCAAGCCGGAGGAACCGGAGGAGCCGGAAGAGCAGAAGGACCTGTCGCTCGAGAACCTGAAGGTGGAAAGGATCCTCAAAGCCCTGAAGAAACACGGAGGCAACCGCAAAAAGGCGGCAGAAGAGGTCGGGATCTCGGAAAGAACCCTTTACCGTGACATTAAAAAATACCATTTGGACTGAATATGAGAAAGTTAGCGTTATTGTCAACATTGGCTCTCGCCGTCCTTCTGGGCGGATGCTCGATTGTCAAATACTCGTTCTCCGGCACTTCGATCCAGCCGGACGTCAAGACGGTGACTATCAACTATTTCGAATACAAGGCCCTGAAAGTCAACCCCACCCTGAGCAACGCTCTCACAGAAGCGATGAAGGACAAGTTCCGCAAACTCACGAAGCTCGAACAGGTGGACATTGACGGAGACCTGGAGCTTTCCGGAGCCGTCACCGGCTACGAGGTCAGGGCGGCGGCCGTCACTGCCGATGAGGTGGCGGCAATGAACCGTCTCACCGTGACAGCCAGCCTCAAGTTCACCAACAGGAAATACCCTGAGGAAGATTTCGAGAAGAGTTTCTCAGCTTATTCAGACTACGACTCCAACAATTCACTCGACGCCGTCGAGTCATCGCTTTGTGACGAGATCGTCGAGAAACTCATCGAGGACATGTTCAACGCCAGCGTGGCCCAATGGTAATGGAAGGTATCAGGAATCTAAGGTCCTTGACCATGGACGATCTGACAGGGGTCATCAAGGCATACCCTTGGTTCGGAGCGGCCCGGGTCGAGCTGTGCGAGCGGATGTCCAAGATGGGCGGAAGCGAGTGGGGCAAGGAGCAGTACGCCGATGCGGCAATGTACGTCTCCTCAAGGACAATAATCTCAGACATAGCCCGTTCCATCCGTAAGGAAGATTATTCCGACAAAGATGTAGAGGTTCTCCTTAAGAAGTTTATCGCACCCCAGCAGCCGGCGGCCGTCACTGAACCTGTTCCCGCACCTTACCGCCGGACCGTCTCAGTCGTCGGAGGTGATTTCTTCTCAACCGAGGAATACAAGGACGTCACCCTGGAAGAAGACAACTACTTCTCCAAGTTCAAAGCGACCAAATCCGAGGAGGAAGACACACGTAAGTGGGAAGATTCGGAGCTTGGATTCTGTACCGAAACCTTGGCATGGGTCTATGCCGGGCAAGGGTATTACGCTGAGGCAAAGAAGATTTATTCCCGTCTAATGTTGCGATATCCGGAAAAAATCGCTTACTTTGCATCCCTTATTGAAAAACTGGACGAAAAAATTAAAAAATAAAGAATATGAATACCCTATTCACAATCCTTACAATCTTGATTGTCATCGCGGCGATTCTGCTTATCGCTGTTGTCCTTCTGCAGAACGGAAAGGGCGAGGGAATGGCCAGCAACTTCACTTCAGCCAACCAGACCCTCGGTGTAAGACAGACCGCCGACATCCTTGAGAAAGTGTCCTGGGGCCTTGTGACTTTCATCCTCGTGGTCTCGATAATCACTTCCTTCACCATCAGGAACCATGTCTCCGGAATCAACGTTGAAGACATGATCGAGAACGTTGAGGAGCAGCCCGCTTTCCCTTCGAACCCCATCCAGCAGGAGGCCCCTTCGACTGAAGCCCCCGCTACTGAGGCTCCTGCCGAGCCCGCCAACTAACGGAAGCGTAACTAATGGCCGGCCCGACCGGTCATCTGACTGACAATCTGTCAGCAATCCTCTGTTGGAACATATTTTGACTCTTATATGTCCGGCCCCCAAAAGGGTCGGACATTGTTTTAATGCCCTGTCCCCTTCGCCGGGGAAAATGAATAAAAATGGAAAAAGGAGATAAACAATATGGAAAACAGAAACAATAACAACAATTTACAGTTCCTTCCGAAGTTTGCCATCAACCTGAATGAGCAAGCCTCGCAAGGCAAACTTGACCCCGTTATCGGCAGGGATGACGAGATCCGAAGGGTTCTCCAGATCCTAAGCCGAAGGACAAAGAACAACCCCATCCTCGTGGGAGAGCCTGGAGTCGGCAAGACCGCCATCTCCGAAGGCATCGCCCAGAAAATAATTGACGGAGACGTCCCGGAGAACCTTAAGAGCAAGAAGGTGTATTCCCTGGACATGGGAGCCCTGATCGCCGGAGCGAAGTACCAGGGCGAGTTCGAGGAGAGGCTCAAAGGAGTTGTCAAGGAAGTGGTTGACAGTGCCGGAGAGATCATCCTCTTCATCGATGAGATCCACACCCTCGTAGGTGCCGGAAGAACCTCCGGTGCCATGGATGCCTCGAATATTCTTAAACCGGCCCTCGCAAGAGGAGAACTGAGAACCATAGGCTCAACCACCCTGGACGAGTACCAGAAATATTTCGAGACCGACAAAGCCCTTGAGAGGCGTTTCCAGATGGTCATGGTCGACGAGCCTTCGACAGCCGAGTCGATCGCGATCTTGAGAGGCCTTAAGGAGAAGTACGAGAACCACCACAGGGTGAAGATTGAGGACGACGCCCTGATTGCCGCGGTCAACCTCTCGCACAGGTACATCACCAACCGTTTTCTCCCGGACAAGGCCATCGATCTGGTCGACGAGGCTGCCTCCAAACTGCGGCTTGAGATGAACTCAGTCCCTGAGCCTCTGGCCGAGCTCAACAGCGACATCCGCCAGCTCGAGATCGAGAAAGAGGCCGTCAAACGTGAGGGAACCTCCTTGAAATCAGAGAAAATCGAGAAAGAGCTCGCAGACAAGACCGCGGAACGTGACGCCCTGATGAAGCGCTGGAACGATGAGAAAGACATCTTGAACAGACTCCAGGAGGCACGCCAGAAAATGGAGGATTACAAGATCCAGGCTGCCGCGGCAGAGAGGGCCGGAGACTACGGGAAAGTCGCTGAGTTGCGCTACGGAAAAATGGCTGAAGCCCAGAAGACAATCGACGAGCTGTCCTCGAAGCAGGCCGCCATAGAGAACCCGATCGTGACAGAGGCCGTCACCCCGCAAGACATTGCTGAGGTTGTGGCGAAATGGACCGGGATCCCCGTCCAGAAAATGCTCGAGAGCGAAAAGGAGAAACTCCTCCGCATAGAGACCGAACTCCACAAGAGGGTAGTCGGGCAGGATCAGGCCATCCAGGCCGTAGCAGATGCCGTAAGGCGTTCAAGAGCAGGACTTTCCAATGAGAAAAGGCCTATCGGATCTTTCCTGTTCATGGGAACGACCGGAGTAGGAAAGACCGAGCTTGCCAAGGCCCTTGCGGAGTTCCTGTTCAACGATGAGAACATGATCACGAGGATCGACATGAGTGAGTACCAGGAGCGTCACACCGTCAGTCGTCTTGTCGGAGCTCCTCCGGGATACGTCGGCTACGACGAGGGTGGCCAGCTGACCGAGGCTGTCAGAAGAAAGCCATATTCGGTGATCCTGCTGGACGAGATTGAGAAAGCCCACCCGGATGTGTTCAACGTGCTGCTGCAGGTGCTTGACGACGGTCGTCTGACCGACAACAAGGGCCGTACTGTGGACTTTAAGAACACCATCCTGATCATGACCTCCAACGTCGGATCGGACATAATCGCCAATTACATGGACAAGCTGCCTTCTGTCGGCGCCCCTGGCGCTGACCCGACCGAGGAGATGAGAGCTATAGCCAAACGACGTGAGATGCTTGAGGAGTGCAAAGGCAAGGTCATGGATGTGCTTAAGATGACCGTCCGCCCGGAGTTCCTCAACAGGATCGACGAGATCATCATGTTTGATCCTCTGACCAGAGGTGACATCCGGGACATCCTCCACATCCAGATGCGCCAGCTCCAGGACAAGCTCTCCGAAGAAGGCGTATCCATTGAGTTCACCGATGCTTTTGAGGACTGGATGGTCGAGGGAGGTTACGATCCCGCCTACGGTGCCAGACCGATCAAGAGGTTGATGCAGAGGGAACTAGTGAACCAGCTCGCCAAGGAGATCCTCGCGGGAAAGGTCCACAAAGACTCCGTCATAGAGGTAGATGCCGCCGCTGGCAGCATTGTCCTCCGTGACAAGTCCTGAGCATCAGGAATATCTAAAGCCTGTGGGAAGCGGCGAACTCCGGGGTGATGTAATTGAAAGAAGACTGGCAGCAACAGGCTGAGAAACTCTGGGCGCACTCGACAAGAGACTTCCAGGCCTCAGCTGAAAGCCCCTGCCGGAGCATCTCCCTGTCGATCCCGTTCTTGATGAGGCCATAGATGAAACCGGCGTTGAAGTTGTCCCCGGCTCCGATGGTACTGACAGTCTGGATCGGCTCAACAGGACACTCAAGAGACAACCCCTGGGCATCAATGACCTTCAGAGGAGCCGCCCCATAGGTGCAGATAAGGTTGGAGCAGTACGGAGAAATCTTCTCCTTGAACACTTCAGAGGCGTCATCGATCCCAAACAGGGTACGGAAATCCTCATTGCTGCCCCTCACGACATCAGCCAAAGCGAAGTTCTCCCAAATGGCGTTCCCGATGTTCCCGAGGTCCTTGACATGCGACGGCCGGAAATTGACATCGTAATAAAGGATCGCTCCATTGGCCTTGGCCGTCTCGAGGAAACGCTTCACAAGAGGCCTGCAGTCTGGATTAAGGGCATAGAAAGAACCGAATAGGACCACATCGCCCGGATTAATCTCCGGGTAAATAAAATCAGGCCGTTCTCCTGCGGGATCGCGGTAAAAAGTGTACGACGCATCGTTATTCTCATCAAGGAAAGCAAGTGACAAAGGAGTCTTTACTGGAAGGATATTGACATATCCCGGATCCACTCCGTTAGCCTGCATGAAGTCTTTGATGATCGAGCCGACAACATCGTCTCCGAACTCGGAAAGGAAGTCGGCCGGAATACCGCACCTGCCTATGGAAATCATTGAGTTAAAAGTGGATCCGCCTGGCACGGCCGCTGTTGGCTGTCCACTTTTGAAGACTATGTCATAGACAGTCTCCCCTATTCCGATGACTTTTCTCATATCCTATCAATCTATCTCGAATTCTTTAAGTATCCTTTTTTGGCCGGCGTACCGGTCAAGAGTCCATAGGATGAAACGGATGTCAGTGCAAACGCTTCCGGAGGACCCTTCAAAATAAGCTCGCTTCCCCACCACGGAGGACTGGGTCCCCCCTGAGACAATTCCGATCAAACGACCCTGGGCATCGATCACCGGCGATCCTTCCATCCCGTCGGCAAAGTCGATATCTGTCATGAATGTGGTCGCCATCTTATGTCTTTTGCCGTTGACCCGGAATCCCCAACGACCCCAGAAATCCTTCTGGAGAGCTGCCTTCCAGCGGGCGGAAGCGCCTTGCCCTAATCCTTCCAGCAAGGTAGTCACCGGGGTGACAGTCCCGTCAGCGGCTCCGAAGGCCAGGCGTAATGTGGCATCGGCATCAGGATAATCAGGTTCGTTGTTTCTCACACCTGCCCAGTAGCGGGCCTTGAGATAATCGGAAGAGAACTTTTTCGCATCCTTAAGCTTGGACGCATGGCCGTCGTTAATGTCATACAAGACCAAAGGGCTGTCAGTCAAGAACTTCAGGAGGGAGTCATTCGCCAGGTCATCAATCGATTCCAACTCCGCGGTCATCGATGGTTGTGACACCAGACTCTTGCCCCACAGGTAGTCCGCGGCCTCTGACCAATTGTAACCGAAACGACGCTGTATCCATCTCTGGTAAGGCCCGAAGTAACTCATGTCCAGATTAGTGTAGAACTCCGACAGCGCCTGGGCAAGAAGCTCTTTCTCCACCCTGGGATCCGTCTCCCGATTAGCGGCGAATAATATGTCGGTCGCTTCTTTTATGCTGGCGGCAGAGGCTGCCCTGATAAGGTATCCGGCGACAAAGGTTCCGTCAACCAATGTCTCGTTGCGCAAGATTATGTCCCTTTCCCCAGGAAGAATCTTCCCGTAAGAGTTCTCGAGGCCTTCCAGCAGATTCCTCCACATACCCTGTAGGGAAGGATCCTTGTCCACCCGGGCCTGTATCTCCTCATCCTTGGAGGTCTTGATCTGTTGCAGCCCCCGGTCTTTCTCGATTGCCAGGCTGGCCGCGTCATCCTCCAGGCTTTCTCTGAGCCTGGCGACTCTTCCCGAATATTTAGACTTGACAGAAGGGTCTTCCTCAATCCATTTGTCGAGAATCCGGAGACGGGCCCTCCCCATTTCAGAGGACAACGGCCTGGTCAACACGTTTTGATAACGATACTCGATGGAAGAGATATTCCTCGATGTGCCGTCAGGATAACCCAGAGCGGCTGTGAAGGCACCTTTCTCGGCACCTTCGACCGAGACCAGAAAGCTCTTTGAAGTGACGGCAGGTTTTCCGTTTTCGAAAACCCTGTAAAGAGAGTAAAAACACTTGGCAGGTGGCGCGGCCACAAGCCGGACATCATCGTAGATTTTATAAGCCAGGACATAGCTTTGCTCTCCTTCCCAATAGACATGGGCGAAGCAAGACAGTTTGGTCGCCTCGGAATAAGCCAACTCCAGCCTGTGGGCAGCCTCTTCTCGATTACCAAGCTGACTTTCAAGACTATGGAGTTCCTTGGTCACATCGTATACCCTCCTCAGGCTGTAGACTTTCTCGCCAGGAACAGGAATCTCATGCTGCTCGCTGGCTGCCCAGAACCCGTCCCGGAGGAGATCCTTGCCCACATCTCCAAGTTTCCCGATGAAGTCCTCAGCAGGGATTCCGCTCGTCAGAAGCAGGCCTTTGTCCGAGACAAAAGCCCCCGAGTAGCGCCCTCCGAGAGAGACCACGGCATCAGCGACCCCGGCGCCAGGAGAGTCCATGTCATAGATGGCCCTGGCATGCATCTTCAGTCCCCTCTCCCTCATTTTCTTCTCAAGGGCTGAATTCAGGTCCTGGATCAACCAGAGGCCTTCTCCGGCCCTCAAACCAAGCGGCAGAAGGAGCGCGATGACCGCTAAAACAGTTCTAAGTCTCCTCATTACCTGACCCGGATGACGTCTCCGTGATCTTTGATCACAGCCTCTTTCCACTTCTCCGTGTAGCCGGGATTAGTGATTCCGGCAGGAGTTCCGGCATTGTACTTTGAATGTTTGAAAGTACCGTCCTCGTTCTGGGCCTTGACATTGCCATCGATGAACTTCACCGTGATCAACTCCTCAAGAGCCACCCAATCCTCGAACTGTTTCTGGGCGGTGCCGACTGAATATTCAGTCAGCATCTTCTTGACCGGAGCGAACCAGTCTTTCGAGTCAAGTCCTTTCTTCCCGGCCTTCGGGAGGATGGCGTTATAAGCAGCGAGAGCCTTGGCGTCCATCTCGGGAACCTTGGTCAGAAGTTGCTCATTCTCAAACTTATCGATAGCAGCACGGACTGTCGGAGCCATCATGTTGTACGCCTTGTAGCAATCGTTGGCCACACGGTTGTTGATCCAGAAGGAAGCGGTCTTGGAATATTCCAACATGTTTCCGTTACCCTCTCTGAAGCACTCAGGCACCTCATTGGTGTTGGAATAGATCGGGGTGAGGTAAGATGTCGCGGCATCATCCGTTCCGAACCAGATGATTCCTCCGACGACATCGGGAAGGTCATGCCTTGCCTGCGCGACGAACCAGAATCCGGTCTGCTGGGTGGCTATCGCCCTCTCGTTGGTGTAGTTCCACCCATCCTTGGAGAAACCCATCGGCCTCCACCTGTAAGGAAGGGCGTTGCCGCCGGCACCGATGTCGGTGGTCATGTCCAGAGGGGTACCCTCGAAATGGTCCCTCATGGCATCAGCCACATTCTTGACCGTGATCTTCTTTGAAGGCTTGACAAAAAGAGGCATCCTGTGGGAAAGGTTCTTGCCGGTGATGTAGTCATAATAAGCCGAGGCAGGCTCTGTGACCATCTTCCCGTCCTTCTCGTAGGAGAACTCGCCTCCCGTCAGGATGTTGAACGCGCTCCAAGCTCTGGCGTCACAGCCCCTAGCACCTCCGAAATCGACAGGTCCGAAAGCGGCAGTGAAGTCAAAATCCTTGTCCTCTCCGCTGAACCAGCCTTTCTCCCTGGCGAACTCGATCATCCCGGGAGCGAAAATGCAATTCTCAGGGTCGTTCTTGGGGAAAGTCTGAATCCTGGCCTGGTTGGCATGTGAGCAGATGTATCCGTCGGGAATCCTGATGGCGACATAGTTGATGCCCTTGTTGTCCGGACCCTTTCCGACAAGATCCATCACCCAAGCCTCGTCCTTGTCGGCGATGGAGAAAGACTCTCCAGAAGAGGCATAGCCATATTCATTGGCCAGATCGATGATGGTCTGGATGGCCTCACGAGCGGTCTTGGCCCTTTGCAGGGTGATGTAGATCAACGATCCATAGTCCATTATTCCTGCAGGATCACGAAGCTCCCTGCGACCGCCCCAAGTGGTCTCGCCGATAATCAGCTGGTACTCATTCATGTTGCCGACCGTCTTGTAGGTGCGGGCGACTTGAGGAATACTGCCGAGCGGGCGGTAGGAGTCCCAATCCACCACGTCAAGCATCGAACCCGGCTTCCAGACAGCTGCAGGATGGAAATATAGCTCTCCATAGAGAACGTGGGAGTCCGCTGCATAAGAGACAATGTTGGAATTGTCGGCGCTCGCTCCTCGGGTCACGATGATGTTGGTACAGGCTTTGCTCCTTGATCCTCCCGCAAGAAGAGCGGAGACCGCGATGGCGGCGGCGAAGATTGCTTTCCTTGTCATTTTGTGATTATTCGATTATTGATTACTTTTGTCAATTGATATTATACTCTGTAAATATATGAAAAAAATATTGTTCGCGGCCATAACCCTTGTTATTTCCTTCGGAACCGCTTTCGCCCAGCAGGAGACTATGACCCCGGAGGAAAAAGAGAAAAAGCTTACTGAGTTGATCCAGCAGCAAGTCGAGAAGCTTGAGACCAGCCTCAAACTTGAGGACTGGCAGACTTTCTACGCTGACTCGATCCTGACTCACGACTACCATGCCCTTCAGGAGGAACTGGACGCTCTCCAGGACGCGAAAGTCTCCAACAGGGACCTTTACACCAAGGCCAGCGACAAATGGGCGGAAAAGATCTACGTCGCCATGCGTGGGATCCTAAACGATGAACAATGGTCCAAGTATCTCAAGGGTGGTGCCGCCCGCGAGAAAAAAGCCCGTGACAAACGAAATGCGAAAGAACAATAAAATCTCAGGAATATAATGAAAGAAGCGATTGAACAGTTGCTCGCCCAGGTGGCCTCGCTGAAAGCCACCAATGCGAAAGAAGTTGAGGAAGCCAGAGTCAGGCTTCTTGGAAAGAAGGGTGAGATCACTAAGTTGTTCGAGGAGTTCCGCTCTTGCGGTCCGGAACTCAAAAGAGAGTTCGGAAAGAAGCTCAACGAGCTCAAGCAAGCTGCCACTGCCAAGATTGATGAGCTGAAGAACATGACCGAGGCTACCTCTGTGGCCGATAGTCCGAAGCAGGACTTGAGCATGCCCGGTACACCTTTCGCCCTTGGTTCGAGGCATCCCGTCTCGATTGTCCGCCAGGAGATTGTGGACATATTCAGGAAATTCGGTTACGATGTGGCGGAAGGTCCTGAGATTGAGGATGATTACCATGTGTTCGAAGCCTTGAATTTCCCTCCGAACCATCCGGCCAGGGACATGCAGGACACCTTCTTCGTCTCGACAGGGCATCCCAATCCGTTGCTTCTTAGGACCCACACGTCTTCGGTCCAGGTCCGCTCCATGGAGACGATGAAGCTCCCCATCAGGGTCATCTGCCCTGGCAGGGTGTTCCGCAATGAGGCCATCTCTGCCCGCGCGCACTGCATATTCCATCAGGTCGAAGGTCTGTACATCGACGAGAATGTCACCTTCGCCGACCTTAAGCAGGCCATCCTGCTTTTCGCCCGCGAGATGTTCGGTCCCGACACCGCGATCAGGATGAGGCCTTCCTACTTCCCTTTCACCGAGCCTTCTAGCGAGGTTGATGTCAGTTGCAACATCTGCCACGGTAAGGGCTGCAACATCTGCAAGGGTACCGGCTGGCTTGAAATCCTCGGATGTGGAATGGTGGATCCCAACGTCCTCGAGGCTTCTGGGATCGACAGCAAGAAATACAGCGGATTCGCCTTCGGAATGGGCCTCGAGCGCATCGCGATGCTGAAGTGGCAGGTCAATGACCTCCGTCACTATTTCGAGAACGACCTCCGCTTCCTCTCGCAGTTCAAGACCGCCACGGAAGTCTAAAGACGATGGACGTTGTCATCACTTATGTCAACGGTCTTGATCCCCTCTGGCTCCAGGACTACTCCAGGACAGCAGGGGAGAATATTCTCACGAAAAGATACAGGGACTGGGGCACGCTGAGGTTTCTGCTCCGAGGCGTGGAGAAATACATGCCCTACACCGGCAAGGTCCACCTTGTCGTGGCCAGGGAGAGCCAAGTCCCTGAATGGATCGACAGGGATAACGTCCACGTGGTACTCCACAAAGACATCATCCCCGAGGAGCATCTCCCGACGTTCAACTCCAGCATGATCGAGATGTTCCTCCACAGGATAGATGGCCTGTCGGAGCGTTACATCTATTTCAACGACGACATGTTCCCGCTAAGGCCGATCCCTGAGGAATCCTTTTTCGTGGATGGCAAGGCGACGATAGGTTTCCGCAAAGTCTTTTTCAAGATGAGCGACTACAAGAAACTGGTATTCATGTCAGACTCTCTCGCCCGGGCCGCCCTCGGGAAGAAAAGGTCGTTGTATGCCATACGTCCCCAGCACATCTGCTCCCCGATGCTGAAAAGCTGTTGCGAAGAGCTTTACTCGAAAGTCGAGAGCCAGATCATGGACTCCCTCTCTCCCCTTCGGGAACGGAAGAATTACAACCAGTATTTATTCCTTGACTACATGCTCTTTTCCGGGAAAGCCATTTCCAGGTCATTGTCTGTCAAGCACTTCTCCCTTGGCGCCAGCAGCATCGGGAAGATTAGCGATTTCATCAGCGATCCCGGCAGGGACTTCGCTTGCATCAATGACGTCACGATGAGCGAGACCAGGTTCCTCTCATGCAGGGACAGTATCCTCGAGGCTTTCGGAAGGAGATTCCCGGACAAATCCAAATACGAAAAATAAACCAGGAGGGGAGACAAGGTCTCGGTCATTATTCCAGTCTTCCAAGTGGAGCGATACATCCGCCAGTGTGTGGAATCCCTCTGTACCCAGACTTATGACCACCTTGAGTTTGTCTTCGTCAATGATGGCACCACAGACCATTCCATGGACATTCTCATGGAAATCCTCGAAGCCGATCCTTCTTTCAAGTCGAAATCAATAATAATAAACCTGGACCATCAGGGACTTCCTGCCGCAAGGATGGCCGGGATCGCCGCCACGACCGGTGACTGGATAATCCATGTGGACTCGGACGACTGGGTTGAACCTGATTACATCAAGCTCCTAGTGGGTGCGGCAAAAGAGGAAGGGGCGTTAGCGATGGTCGGCACGTTTGCCATCATGGCGCTCATCGGTATCGTTATCGGCCTCTTCTCGGGCATGCTTGGCATCGGGGGCGGAATGGTTATGGTTCCCCTCTTCAGGCTCGTCTTCGGCATGAGCGCCGTCGGCTCGACTGCCACTTCTCTGTTCACCATCATTCCCACGTCAGTGTCGGGAGCCATCTCGCATGCACGCGCCAAGACATGCGTCCCAAAACTCGGAATAGCCCTCGGCGTCGGAGGCGCTTGCACCTCGTGGCTCGGCGTGTGGCTTGCCCAACTGTCTCCTGGTTGACAATCCAGTAGTCAAAGAGGTCGATGGTGGTGCCTGCCGGGTTTGTGATGGTCTGCACCGTGCCGTCGCCATTCATGACCGCATCCTGCGCATCCGTGA
>ONUG01000080.1 GCA_900320965.1 uncultured Bacteroidales bacterium
CAAAGAGTCTTCGATCTCACTCCTGCGCTCGGCGATCCGTCTCCATAGGCTGACCGGATCGAAGGAGTACATCGAGGACGCCGTGGCGATCTCATATTACCTCTCCACATGGCTTTGGCACTATGACGAGATCTATCCGGAAGGGGACAATTTCACTGAATATGGCTACCACACATTCGGAGCCACATCTGTCTCGGTCCAGCATAACCATCTTGATCCATACGCCCTTTATTGGGTCCCGGAATGGATGGAACTGTCTGAGCTTACGGGAGATGAGCAGTGGAAGGAGAAAGCCATGGCGATTTGGCGCTGCTCGAGTCAGCTGGTCTCAGACGGGACTCTTGAGATAAATGGTCACGTCCGTCCCGCCGGATCACAGAACGAAGCCTACTTCGAGTGTTCCTGGGGATTCTCTTCAGGAGATAACAACAAGCGTATCAACGACTGGCTTGTCGCCTGGCCCGGAGCTTTCCGCCTCGAGACCCTCCGCCGGTTGGAAGGGTTTTCCAGTAATCCTCAATCTCTTCCAAGGTCCGGCCGGTAGTCTCGGGAACGAGTTTCCACATGATTAGCATATAAGGCACGCACATCGCCATGAAGAGGAAGAAAGTTCCCGCGGGAGTCAGCACGCTCATACACCATGGCGTGAACTGACCGACAAGGTATGTGCCGACCCAGAGAGCAAGTCCGGCTATGGACATGGCAATCCCCCTGACCTTGTTGGGATACATCTCGGAAAGCAGCACGAACACGACCGCGCTGATTGAGATCGCCTGGCAGAATATGTACAGGAGGAAGAACACAAGGAGAGGGACACCCCCACCGTTGAAAGCGAATATAGTCCCTATAGCCGCCAGACAAACTATCATTCCACTGACGCCGTAATAGATGAGTTTCTTCCTGCCGACCTTGTCTATTATGAACACGGCCAAGACAGTTGTGAGCATATTCACCAGACCCACAAGGACGGTTGAGAATGAGGAATCCTTCGCGGCGAGTCCCGCACTGGAGAATATGTCGGGACCGTAATACAGGACCGCGTTCACACCCATGAACTGGCCAAGGATCGCTATCGCGGCCCCGATCATGACGGCCTTGATTATCCCCGGATGACGAAGTTCCGACCACTCGCTCTTGACCTCCTTCGCTATTGACTCCTTTGTCAGGGAGAACTCCCCAAGGGCATGCTCCTCACTGCTCTTAAGTTTCCTGAATATGCCCAAAGCCTTGTCATCCATTCCTTTAACCATCAGCCATCTGGGGCTTTCCGGAATAAGGAATATTATGAGAAAGAAAGCCAAAGCCACGACCGTCTCCGATCCAAGCATTCCCCTCCACATCTCGGTTGAGAATATCCTCTCGAAGAAAGGATTGGAGAAAGCGGAATCGCTGCCAGACAGAATCGCGAAATTGATGAGGTAAGCCAGCAAGAGGCCCATTGTCACCGCAAGCTGATATAGCGATACCATAGTGCCCCTGATCTTCGCTGGAGACACTTCCGAGATGTAGATGGGCGAGACAATACTGATTATTCCTATGCCCAGCCCACCGATGATCCTATAGGCCACCAGGTCGGTGAAACCAACACAGACACAACACCCGATAGCCGACACCGTGAAACAAACCGCCGCGATCAGCATCGTCTTTTTCCTGCCCAGAAAGTCACTCAGCAATCCCGCTATGGCCACTCCTATGATTGAGCCTATCAAGGCGCAGCCGACATACCATCCTTTGGAAATGTCGTCAAGCCCGAATTGGGAACTGACGTCCGCGGTCGTGCCTGAGATGACGGCCGTGTCGTATCCGAACAGGATTCCTCCAAGCGCGGCCACCAGGCATAAGAAAATCAGGTACGGGATGTTGTTGGATCTGTCCTTATCCATTATTTGATGTTGAAATACTCCTTATAGCGATCATAAAGGTGCCCCGCTTGCATGTAAGCTGACTGAGGGCTCATAAAGTGGCTGAACTCGAAGGTGATGGCCTTGTCATATCCACAACGCTTCGCCGCCTCAAGTTTCAGCCGCAGCTTGTCGAATTTGATGGGAAGGAAACTGATCGGCATGTCACGATCGAAAGTCTCAGCGTTTGTCCAGCACTTCATCCCATATTTATCCGCGAGAGCCTTGTTGACTGAGAAGAAAGCGTCGAGCTCGTCATAATCGATATGCCCGTCCTGGAAGGCACAAGCGTCCACGACATCGTGAATGCCATCGAAAATCTCGTTCCACTCCCTCTCATGGTCGCTGACGGACACTCCCTGCTTGACTTTCAGGCCGGTTCCCTGAATGGCCTTCTTTCCGTCAATCCAGGGAGAGATGAAGGTTGGCAGTCCGTCGCTGATGTCCTTGCACATCTTACCCATCGTGTGGAAAGTCTCTATACATCCCTTGGTTTTACGGCTTATCTCCGTGCTGATGTACCACCCCTGGAAACTCTTATGCTTCCCATAAGCGTTCCAAACCTCCTCGATCACATATTTATTGGATTCCAGCTCGTAGCTCATGTCCCCCGTATCCCAATACTTACCACTATCGTAGAGGCCAAAGTAAAACTTCATCCCGTACTTGTCGGCAAGGGTGAGGAAGAGCTCGACCAAGTCCATGGAAGGCATGTAACAGCCTTTGCCGAGAAGATATTTAGAGGGCCAGGTGATAAATTTCCGGTAGCCGGAGCGTATCATTATCACCGTGTCTATCCCTATCGACTTCATATTCCTGAAGTCCGCGTCCCATTCCTTAACACCCCAGTTCTGATGTGGGATGTCGTGTGATATCTCATCCAGGAAGGTGCCGGTTATCGGCAGCCCCGCATCCTTCGGCACTATAAAAAACTGATCCTGATTCGTTTCCGGGCCAGCTTCCTCATTATTTTCATTTTTGGGAGCGCAACTGTTCAGAATCGGTATAGAGGCTATGGCGGCCGCTGTGGTCGTTTTCAAAAAGTCCCTTCTATTTGTCATATTATCTTAGTTGTTTTAACAAATATAAGGAAAAGGGCGATCATATTGACCGCCCTTTCCTAATATAAGGCTCTATTAATACCCGGGGTTCTGACCGAGATTGGGGTTAAGAGCGAGGTCATTGGTTGAGATCGGGCGGAAATAAGCCTTGTCAACCCAATCTGATGACATGTACTTATTATCCGGAGTGAAGAGGATGGTGTGGCCATCCGTGTCAACCGACCAGTTACTATTCTTCATGTCAACATAGACAACATGTCCTTCAGGAGTAGGCTTGTCCCCAGTGTAGAAGTAAACATCCGGAGTGCCATCAAGGTCAAGGTCAATGTTTGTGTCAAATTCCTTGACATAAATACCCTGCCATTTGATACCGAGAAGCGGTCCGACTTTCCAGCGCTGAACATCAGCGAATGATGAAGGGGTGGCCTCCCAGACAAGCTCGATGAGACGCTCGCGGCGTACCTCGAGGATGGTGGGATCGTTGATTTCCGGGAAGAAAGTCTCCTGCAAGTACTTGTCAACTGTGGTAGGCTTCGCGTCAAGGCCTCCGGTGATGCCTCCACGAGCGCGGAGCTTTCCTATCGTCTCAGCCCAATCGGAGTCGGTAAGAGTTCCGAGCTCGGCTTTCGCCTCAGCATAGTTGAGGAGTACCTCCGCGTAACGCATCCAGATGTAGTTGTTCTCGTTGCTGTACATACCATCAAGGTTGGCGTCGTCGGTGCAGAACTTCATTCCCATGTATCCGGTGAATGTGACCTGCCAATCAGGATAAGCGGGACCGTTGGAACGGATAGTGCCGGGGACGCGGATGGTCTGGGCGATACGCTTGTCACGGCCATCGAACTCGGTCATGAACTCATCTGTCAAGTAAGAGGGATCGTCGGTGTACCTTGATCCGTCAAGATTGAGGTAAAGGTTCATGAACTGGCGGATGGGACAGAAAGGAGTACCGAGGGTCGAAGCTGTACTCTTACGGTTCATACCGTTGGTGATACCGTCAGCGACACTATAGACCGTGGCGAGCATGACCTCGTTGGCTTTAGGAAGCCTGGTGATAAAGAGATCCCTGTAAGGCTGGTTGCCTGATGTGTTCAGAGAATACTTCTTGCTGTCCATGACGATCTTGGCGGCGGTGGCGGCTCTTTGGAGCCACTTTTCAGCGTCGGGCTCACCATGATATTTGCGGAAGGTTCCCTCCCAGAGGCAGAAGCGGGACTGCTCTCCAGCGGCCACAAGGCTGGTTACCAGGGTGGCGGTGGAGTTTGTCGCCTCTGTGATGTTCTCTATCGCGAACTGGAGATCCTCGTAGATGTGTTCCGCGACGGCGGTGCGGGAATCGCGTCCAGCGTAAAGAAGCTCATCGTCGATGTCGAGCGCATGGTCAATCCATGGGACATCATTGTAGGTGCGGATCTTGTCGAAATAGAAGACAGCCCTCCAGAAACGAGCGATACCAGTGTAATTGTTACGCACCTTCTCGTCGACGGCCGTGTTGTTGTTATTGTCAAGGAAGTAGTTGATATTACGTAGAGTACCCCAGCTCCATTTGCCTTCCATACTTGGAGTGTATGCGGCAGTGAGATTTGTGCGGGCGCCCTGGTAAGCATTGATGATGTTGGTGGTAGTCTCACCCCATGAAGTCATACCTCCACCAGGCAGCACGTTATACATGGAGTTGGTGTACATCTTGAGACCACTCTCACTCGCGAACAAAGCATCCTTGCCGACAGAGGCCTTAGGAGTCTCATACATGTCGCAGGCTGAGAGTCCAAATAGAGCCACAAAAGCTATGAATATATACTTTTTCATTGTTCCAGATCTTTAGAAAGTGACAGAGATACCGAAGGTGAAAGCCTTAAGGATAGGATAACTGTAGTTGGATCCACCGTCAGCCATTATAGGAGAACTGTACAGACCGGAGTGCACGAGGCTGAGAGTCTCGGAATCCTCACCCATGATGCTGTTGACATCAAACTGCTTGCTGTGCTTGTACAGAGGAGACCAGCACCAGAGGTTCTCGCCGGAGACATATAGCTTAACTGTCTGCATCTTGACCGCTTCGATCCATTTCTTCGGGAGGCTGTAACCAACCTGGAGATTCTTCAGACGGATATAACCGACATTCTGCAGGTATTTGGTCTGAGGGATGTGGAGAGTACGAGATCCCTGGTGAGCGATGTATCCGGTGTACCTCGGCCAATAAGCGTCGGGGTTATCCGGAGTCCACCAGTTGCCGATCATGTCGGCGGGAATATTCGAGTAAGGACGGCTGTACTGTCCCCAGAACATGGAGTTGTCTCCACCGGCCCACCAATCCTGATGACCGACGCCCTGGAGGAACGCGGACAGGAAAATCCCATTCCATCCGAGGTTAAGGTTGAGGCTGTAGGTGTAACGAGGAAGCTTGTTACCGATGATCTTACGGTCGCCGCTGTCGCCAACCTTGGAGTTGCCAAAGTCAATCTTTCCGTTGCCGTCAAGATCCTTGAATTTAATGTCACCGGCCTGCCATGTACGGCTGTTGTTGTTCTGGACCCAAGTCTGATCAGGGCCGGAGATCTGCTTACCGTTGGCGTCAAAGTCGGCCGAGGTGAAGTAACCGTCATTCTCAAATCCCCAGATCTCACCGAGGGTCATGCCTGAATAATAGTTGAAATTCTGGATGCCGGTACCAGCTCCCGCACCGATGTATTTCTCATCGTTGGGATAGCTGTCTATGATGGACTTGGAGTCGGCGAGAGTACCCTTGATCTCATAACTGAGGGGTTTGCCACCGAGGTTGAACTGGTCTTTCCAGGTCAAGACAATCTCCCATCCCCTTGTGGTCATGTCGGCGTAGTTGCCCTTAGGAGCGCTCGCTCCATACACAGCGGGAAGCTCTGTGCCGGCGCAGTACATGCCAGTGGTCTTGCGGATGTAGTAGTCACCCACGAAAGTGAGCTTGTCATTGAACAGGCCAAGATCCATTCCGAAGTTAGCTGTCGTCGCGGTCTCCCATGTCAAACCTGCGGGAATAGGCGAGGGAACACTTGTGACAAGGTTCTTGGAATTGTTCAAGAGCCTGTCCTGAGTGGTGAGCGAGAAGAGTTCCTGGAACCTGTAAGCGGCGATATTACCATTACCGAGGGAACCATAGGAAACTCTGAACTTGAGGTTGGAGATGGCGTCAGGGCTTATCTTCCAGAAAGGCTCCTGGGACACACGCCATCCGAATGACGCTGACGGGAAGAATTTCCACTGCTGTATGGTAGGGAACTTCGAGGATCCGTCGTAACGTCCGTTGACCTCGAAGAGGTAGCGGTCGGCGAAAACGTAGTTGGCGCGGAAGAAACCGCTGCCGATACGCCACTTGTAGTAGTCGCTGTTGATGTTTTGGGAACCGGTTGTGAGGGCGATGTCTTCAGCACCTTCAAAGAGCTTCTTGTTCCTATGCATGAACATGTACTTATAGGTTTCCTGCTCATAGTTGGTACCGACCATTAGTTTCACCTCATGCTTCCCGAATGTCTGGGCATACTGGGCATAGAGGTTGGTGGCTATGTAACCCTTAGTGTGGTTGGAAGTATAGATGCCGTCATAGGCGCTTCCCATGTACTTGACGGCTCCTTTCTCTTCGGTCTTGTAGGGAACCGGAGACTGGACACCGTTCTGCCTGTTGTCAGTATAACGGACAGTGGCGTCGCCATTGAGCGTGAGGATGTCGCCGACGAGGTTGGCCACGAAACTAGTGGTGTTGCGCACATTCCTCCTTTCGGTGTCCTGGTAGTTGTTCTTATAATAGAAGGAACCGAGGATAGTCGCACCGGCCTGGGTAAGGGAGTTATCGGGGTTGAACATCACGTTCACCGGCTGACCCTCAGACTCGATAGCGTACCAGACGGAGCCTTCACCCACGTTCGTGGGGTTGTGGTAGTTCATATCCGAGAACTCCGCATTGTTGCTGACCTTGAGCCAATTGGTAACCTTGACCGAACCCTTGGCGCGGACGTTGAACATCGAATAGTCGTCAGGGTCATATTCGAAGATACCTCCCTGATTGTAGTAACGGCCGGAAACCAGGAAATTAGCCTTGTCGCCACCGCCCTGGACAGTGATATTGTGCTCCTGGCCAAAAGCCTTGTCCTTATAGAGCATGTCAAACCAGTCGGTGCTTCCGTAGTAGGAATATTTCCCGTTCGGCTCGGTCACGACACCGGTCATTCCGTTTCGCAGGTTATTCAACCAAGCGTCAGTGATCTTCAAGGAAGAGTGGAACTTTGAAGGAGCGGCACCCTGCCATCCTTTGTAGGACTCGATGTAGAGCTCGGTGAACTCCAGACCGTCAGTGACGACATTAGGAGTCACGGTGGGAGACTTCATGATGAAGTTTCCGGTGTAGTTGACGGAAACCCTCTCCCTGTTGGGCTCCTTGGTAGTGATGAGGATCACACCGAAGGTTCCTCGGGCTCCGTAGATAGCGGCAGATGAGGCGTCCTTCAGGACAGAGACACTGGCCACATCACTGGGATTGAGCAGGGACGGGTCGCCTTCGACACCATCGATGAGCACCAAGGCTGAGCCTCCCTGGCCGATTGATCCGGTACCACGGACCTGATAATCGGAACTACGGGTTGGCTTACCATCAGCGAATGTGATCTGAAGGTTAGGGACAGCTCCCTGGAGACCTTGAGTGAGGTTTGACAGGGGACGATTGTCGAGCACTTCGCTTGTGACAACATCGACCGCTCCAGTGAGGTTGACCTTCTTCTGGGTACCATAACCTACGAATACCACTTCCTTAAGATACTGGGAATCCTCGAGGAGGGTAATTGTGAAAGTGTCCTGATCCCCTACCGCGATTTCCTGGGTAGTGAATCCGATGAAGGAGATAACGAGAGTCGCATTTGAGGGAACAGTAAGTGAAAAGTTTCCATTGTCATCGGTGATGGCGCCGTTCAGGGCACCCTTCTCCATGACATTGGCGCCGACGATAGCAACTCCTTTAGAGTCTTTAACCACGCCGGTCACTGTCCTCTGCTGCTGGACTTCCGTTCCGCTTGGGATAGCTTTGGGACTCGCATAAGACACCGCTCCCTGAAATGAGAAGAGCAGCGTTGTCGCGACGCAAACCCATAACAGATTCTTTTTCATTTCACTAAATGCTTTAGTTAGTTATTAGTTAGTTAAATGATATGTCGTTACAACTAATAATAAATCGTTTTTACGTTGTAAATTTATAAAAAGTAATAATCCGTTGTTCAGCAGGAGCCTTTTTTTTGCCTTTGATTATTAGCCGCGTGATCCAAACTTATGGCATTTTTAGTATATTTGAAAACACATATAATTGATAACGCAATGAAAGAATATTCAAGAAGGGAGTTCATCAAGACCGGTGTGACGGCAGCCGCCGGAGCAGCCGCATTTACGATTATTCCGAGTCACGTTCTCGGCAAGACCCTCGGTCATGTCGCTCCGAGCGACAAGCTTAACATAGCGGGAGTCGGCATCGGAGGAGTCGGCCGCAGGAATCTCAAGAATATGTCCACGGAGAACATAGTCGCCCTCTGCGACGTGGACTGGACATATGCGATGAAAACCTTCAATGACTACCCCTCCGCAAAGCGCTTCAAGGACTGGAGAGTCATGTTCGACCAGATGGGCAAGGACATCGACGCCGTGCTTGTCGCGACTCCCGACCACACCCACGCTGTCGTGGCGGCCCACGCCATGACCCTCGGCAAGCATGTCTATGTCCAGAAACCGCTCACCCATTCCGTCTATGAGGCCAGGCTCCTGACGAAGCTGGCGAAGAAATACAAGGTCGCTACCCAGATGGGCAACCAGGGCAATTCATTCGACGATTGCCGTCAGCTCGCCGAATGGATCTGGTCCGGAGTGATCGGAGATGTCTATGAGGTCCACGCCTGGACGGACAGGCCGATCTGGCCGCAGGGCCTGATGAAACCCGCTGGTGGAGTGAAAGTTCCAAAGACCCTCGACTGGGATCTGTTCATCGGTCCGGCCGAGACCCGGCCTTACGACCCGGCGTACACACCGTGGAACTGGAGAGGTTTCTACGATTTCGGAACCGGAGCCCTCGGCGACATGGCCTGCCACATCATGGATCCTATCGTGATGGCTCTCGGGATCAAATATCCCACAAGTGTGGAAGCCAGCTCGACCCTGAGCAACCTTTATTCCCCGCCCCACGCCGAGAAGATCACCTACACCTTCCCCGCCAGGGAGCCTAAGGGGAACGTCAATATGCCGGAGGTGAAAGTGTATTGGTACGATGGAGGACTGCTCCCGGAGCGTCCCGCGGAGCTTCCGGACGGAGAGATGATGGGAGACGAGAACGGAGGACTCATCTTCGTCGGCACAAAGGGCATGATCATGGCCGGTTGCTATGGTCTAAAGCCTATGTTGCTGCCAAAGTCGTCGATGGATTACTTCAAGGAGCCAAAGCCCGTCATCAGGAGGGTGCCCGGTGGTGGAACAGGCGACATCTGGGTCAACGCCCATGAGCAGGACTGGATCCGCGCCTGCAAGGAATCCCCGGAGAACCGCGTCGAGACCTCCTCGAACTTCCAGATCGCCGGACCGTTCACCGAGATGGTGGATGTCGGTGTGCTGGCCGTACGTCTCTCAGGCCCGACCGGACTCCATCGCGAGCTGAAATGGGACGGGGAGAACATGTGTTTCACGAATATCTCCGACTCGGACAAGATCAAGATAGTCAACTACGACGACTTCAAGATCATCGACGGAGATCCTCGCTTCGACCGTCGCTACGCCGAGTTCGACGCCAAGGCACTTTCTGAGGAGTGGATACGCCACACCTACCACAACGGATATTCATTGCCTGACATGCCCAAAGACTAGCGTTTCCGGGCAATGACAGTTATGGAACCGGGGATGGTGGAGAACTCGACCAGCGAGCCATTCTCTCCCATCTCCGGACTTGGTAAGAGACTGTAATCCACTTGTTTCCCTTTGCGTGTCACGACGAGTTCATCCGGCAGGATGTCTGTCTGGACCCTGCAGGTGTTGCCTTTCTCGCTATAGACTTCGACACTCTCTGTCTTGCCTCCCTTGCGGACAGCATCGACGAGGAATGCGTCATATATTGAGAGATCCATTTCCTCGGCCGTGACATTTCCGACTGTCTTGAGGGTGAAAT
>ONUG01000100.1:0-6473 GCA_900320965.1 uncultured Bacteroidales bacterium
TGGGCCTGTTCCCCAGCCACAAGGACGCTCCCAGGGTCGTTGTCACCAACGGCATGGTCATCCCGAACTATTCCAGCCAGGACGACTGGGAGCGGTTCAATGCGATGGGAGTCTCGCAGTACGGCCAGATGACCGCGGGATCCTACATGTACATCGGCCCGCAGGGAATAGTCCACGGGACGACCATCACGGTCATGAACGCCGCTCGGAAACAACTGAAAGTCAGGAATATTCCGGGGACTTCCGAGAACATGAAGGGAATGCTATTCGTGACGGCCGGACTCGGAGGAATGTCTGGAGCACAGCCAAAAGCCGGGAATATCGCCGGAGTGGTCAGCGTTACAGCCGAGATCAATCCCCTCGCGGCCAGGAAACGTTTCGAGCAGGGCTGGGTCGATGAGCTTCACGAGGATCTTGACGAGCTTATTCCGAGAATTCGGAAGGCGGTAAGCGGCAAGGAAGTCGTCTCATTGGCATACGTCGGCAATGTCGTGGATCTTTGGGAGAGATTGGCGGCTGATGATATCCATGTGGATCTCGGCTCTGACCAAACCTCCCTGCATAACCCATGGGCCGGAGGTTATTACCCTGTAGGCCTTAGCTTGGAGGAGTCAAAGAGGATGATGGCGGAGAATCCGGAGAAGTTCAAGGAAGCGGTACGTTCCTCCCTTCGCCGTCAGGTCGACGCCATCAACAAGCTTACCCAAAAGGGAATGTATTTCTTCGACTATGGCAATGCGTTCCTGCTGGAGTCTTCCAGGGCCGGAGCCGACATCTTGGCTCCTGACGGGAGCTTCCGATATCCCTCGTACGTGCAGGATATAATGGGTCCCCTTTACTTCGACTATGGTTTCGGTCCGTTCCGCTGGGTCTGCATGAGCGAAAATCCCAAGGATCTGGCCAAGACCGACGAGATCGCCGTCAGGATCCTCTCCAAGGAGGCTGAAACAGCCCCTGAAGATATTCAAGGACAGCTCCGGGACAACATCCACTGGATCGAGGAAGCAGGACGCAACCACCTTGTCGTGGGTTCTCAAGCCAGGATCTTGTACGCCGATTGCGAAGGCAGGACAAGAATAGCCCTCGCGTTCAACGAAGCGATCGCTAATGGAGAAATCACGGCCCCGATCGTCTTGGGGCGTGACCACCACGACGTTTCCGGAACTGATTCCCCATTCAGGGAGACGTCCAACATCTACGACGGGTCACGGTTCACAGCCGACATGGCCATCCAGAATGTCATCGGCGACTCCTTCCGAGGAGCCACCTGGGTCTCGATCCACAATGGTGGAGGCGTCGGCTGGGGAGAGGTGATCAACGGAGGCTTCGGGATGGTCATTGACGGTTCCGAAGATTCCGCGAGGCACATCCGCCAGATGCTTTTCTGGGATGTCAACAATGGCATCGCCCGCCGTGCCTGGGCCAGGAATGACGGTGCGAGAAGCGCCATAATTAGAGAAATGGGCCGAACCCCGGGCCTTGAAGTGACAATAGCGAACTTGGCGGATGACACATTGGTTAAAAAAGCTATTGATTAAAAATGATACATACCATCTCCAACAATCACTTAAGCCTTGAACGGCTCAAAAGTATTCTTTACAACCATGAGAAATTAGAGTTGGGCGACGAGGCCAGGAACGCCATCGTGAAATGCCGTTCTTATCTGGACAGCAAGATGGAGGACATCAGCAGGCCAGTGTACGGAATCACAACCGGGTTCGGGTCCTTGTACAATGTCACAATTCCCACAGACCAGTTGTCTCAGCTTCAGTACAACCTAGTCGTGAGCCATGCCTGCGGAGCTGGTGAGACTGTGCGGCCAGACATCGTCCGACTGATGCTGCTATTGAAGGCGCAATCTCTCTCATACGGTCACTCAGGAGCCCAACTAATTACTGTCCAGAGGCTTCTGGATATGTTCAACAACGACATCCTGCCAGTCGTGTACCAGCAAGGCTCCCTCGGAGCATCCGGAGACCTCGCTCCCCTAGCCCATCTGAGCTTACCGCTGATCGGGCTAGGAGAAGT
Organism: uncultured Bacteroidales bacterium; assembly: GCA_900320965.1. GTDB lineage: Bacteria > Bacteroidota > Bacteroidia > Bacteroidales > UBA932 > Cryptobacteroides. Next base: position 2,029 of record ONUG01000100.1, read on the forward strand.
TCTTTACAAAGGCCGCGTCCGGCAGAGCAAGGAAGTCTGGGATGAGATGGGCTGGGAGCCCATAACCCTTCAGTCAAAGGAGGGGCTCGCCCTCCTTAACGGGACACAATTCATGAGCGCGCACGCTATCTGGTCGCTGATCCAGTGCCACAGGCTCTCGGAATGGGCAGACAAGATAGGAGCCATGTCGCTGGAGGCATATGACGGGCGTATCGAGCCATTCCTTCCCCTAACTCATCAGCTGCGTCCCCACAAGGGGCAGATTGACACCGCGGCCAGATTCATGCGGCTTCTTGATGGCAGCGAGCTGATCAGACGTCCGAAAGAGCACGTGCAGGATCCATATTCTTTCCGCTGCATCCCACAAGTCCACGGAGCAGTGAAGGACAATTGCCGTTACGTCGAGTCAGTCATTGAAAACGAGATAAACTCGGCCACCGACAACCCCAACATCTTCCCGGACGAGGACATGATCATCTCAGCGGGGAACTTCCACGGCGAACCGATCGCCATTCCGATGGACACGCTGGCGATCGCGATGAGTGAGTTGGCGAATATTTCCGAACGAAGAATATTCCGACTTATCTCGGGTCAGAGGGGGCTCCCGAAATTCCTGGTCGCCAATCCAGGACTAAACAGCGGTTTCATGATTCCTCAATACACCGCCGCATCCATAGTCAGCCAGAACAAAGGTCTGTGCTGGCCAGCGTCAGTCGACTCGATTCCTTCATCCCAAGGACAGGAGGACCATGTCAGCATGGGCTCTAATTCAGCCACGAAACTGGTCCGGGTCGTTGAGAACTGCGAGACCGTACTGGCCATCGAGTTGTTCAATGCCGCGCAGGCTCTTGAATTCAGGCATCAAGAGGCGGGAGGAAAGTCATCTCCGGCGATCGAAAAGATCTTCGAGGACTACAGGAAGGTAGTGCCTTTCATTGACAACGATGTGTACATGCATCCTCTCATCCAAAAATCCATAGAGTTCATCAGATGATAATCATCAAGAATATCCGCCAGCTGATCGGAATAGCGCCTAGCGAAACACTGAGGAAGGTCGGATCGGAAATGAATGATGTCCAGTCCATTAACGATGCGTTCCTAACCATTGACGACGGGATAATAAAAGATTTCGGAGAAAGCTCCAGATGCCCCTTGCCCTCTGGCAAAGACGAGATCATCGACGCTCGAGGCGGTATGGTTATGCCAGCTTTCTGCGACTCCCACACACACATCTGCTACGCCGGACCAAGGGAACGGGAATTCATAGACAAGATAAACGGCCTCAGTTACGAGGAAATTGCCGCCCGTGGCGGCGGGATCCTCAATTCGGCGGACTTGCTCCACCAGACAAGCGAAGATGACTTGTACTCCCAAACCATGGAGCGGGTCAATGAGATGATCGCCAAAGGGACGGAAGCGATCGAGATCAAAAGCGGGTACGGGCTTGACACCCAGGACGAGCTCAAGATGCTTCGGGTCATACGTCGTGTCAAAGAGACAACCCCGGCAGTCATAAAATCGACCTTTTTGGGAGCACATGCGGTCGGCCGGAAGTATTCAGGGAGACAAGATGAATATGTCGACCTTGTCTGCCGGGAAATGATTCCCGCCGTGGCCTCCGAATGTCTTGCCGACTACATCGACGTGTTCTGTGATGAGGGATTCTTCACCACGGAACAGACTTCCAGAATCCTTCAGGCAGGAGCGGAATATGGCCTTGTGCCTAAGATTCACGCCAATGAGCTCGCCTGCTCTGGTGGCGTGCAGGTGGGCGTTGCCCATGACGCACTCTCAGTCGATCATCTGGAAAGGACCACAGAAGCTGAGATAGAAGTCCTTAAGGGGAAGAAAACCATGCCTACAATGCTCCCTGGGGCTTCTTTCTTCCTCGGGATGCCATACGGCAGGGCAAAGGACTATATAGAAGCCGGATTAGGCATAGCCCTGGCATCAGACTACAATCCAGGATCTTCACCCTCCGGGGACATGCGGTTTGTCATGGCTCTTGGATGCGTCAAGATGAGGCTCACACCCGAGCAGGCTTTCAACGCCTGCACCATTAATGCGGCCTACGCCATGGGTGTATCACAGTCAATGGGATCAATCACAAAAGGAAAGAGAGCTAGTCTGGTGGTAACCAAACCGCTCCCTTCCTTGGCTTTCATTCCATACTCTTACCAGACGCCTTACATAGAGAGGATTATTATCTGAAAGAGAACCTGGCTCCAAAGGTCAAGACGAAATCGAACGGATGTTCCGTGTAGATGGACTTGACCATGGTGTTGTCAGCGAAATGATAACTCACACCTGGCTCAGCATAGATCCCGAAGGATCCTGGCAGGTTGATCTGGAGACCGGCTGAAGCGTTCAGTGACCAGACCAGTGGCTTAACGTCGAAAGATCTCTTAGATGAAATGCCTTGGGAGTCTCCACTCACTGAGACCTGAGTCTTGGCGAGTCCCCTTACGCATTTCTCAACCATTCCTCCGCCTGAGGCGTAGAATGTAAGCAGATCATTATCCCAGAGGTTGCCCTTTAGCTTAAGCGGGATTCCCAAATATCCCAGAGACTGGGTTTCCTTTGAGACCCTACTTCCGGAAGACATTGTGAATGTGCTCTGGAGGATCGAATATGTGATGCCAGACTCCAATGACAAAACGTCGTTGAGAGGGAAATCAAGAGAGAGCGAGAGACGGACAGGCCTCCTGTGCTCCTCGTCTTTTGTTACAGGAACCTGAACCGTCCTGGAATAGATCGAGGCGCCATTTCTAGTGCCAGGATGCATATTGGCTGATATTCCCTGGAAGAACGTCCTGGTGTCCACAGTCGTAATGTCCTGGGTATGACTTGCCGCGCTGGAGAGGGACAATCCGGCTGAAGGCTTACCTCTATGCCCACGGGAATCATCATCAGTGGCTGAGAGATGCCTGGACCAGTCTTCTCCATCATGGTCTGTCTTGAACCCGGTGTCTTTCTTGACATCCTGGTCTTTCTTGACATCCTGATCTTTCTTGACATCCTGGTCGATCTTTACCTCCTCCTGCTCGACATGAATCTCCTCTACGTCAGGCTCTAAGAGAGTCTCATCGGTGCCGGTGGGGACAATCACCTCATCCGCCAAAGCCAAGGCAGAACCCTTTGGCGCCGGAATAATGGTTACAGGTTGCTTAACCGAAGGCACCTGACCTCCCCTATCGTTTGCTGAAGAAGAAGAGTCTGTGTCAGGAGAGGCAGGGCCCTCCGCTAACCTGTTATTCTCAATGATGGGACTTCCGTCACCACCTCTGTCAACAAGGCGGACGCCGAAAAAGACGCCCAAAGCTATGGCGGCAGCGGCGGAGACAGCCCAAACCCAAGGCATAAACCTCACCTTGTGGGCTTTCTCAGGGAAGACTGAAGCCTCGACCTTCTCCCATACCCCGTCAGGTACAGGAGACTCGTATGACTCGAGTCTGTCCTTGATAATCTTTAACCAATCTTCGCTCATTTCTTTTTATTGTTGACTTTTATTAAATACTCTTTCAATTTATCTGCCAGTATCTTCCTTGCCCTAAAAAACTGCGAGGCTGACGTGCTTTCCGTAATTCCCAACAAAGATGCGATCTCCTTGTGACTCTTCTCTTCCACAACAAAAAGGTTTAGCACTGTCCTGTAACCTTCCGGAAGCTCCCTAATCATCCGCTGCAACACCTCTGCGGGGACATTGTGTATGTCAGGAGGTCCCTCATCATCGTCTTCCACCACTTCAAGGTCCCTGAGATTCTCCTCAAACATTATCGGGACACTCCTCCTCTTGCTTCTCATCAACTTCAGGCACTGGTTGACCATAATCTGCCTGGCCCAAGCCTTCAGCGACCCTTCCCCTCTGTAGACAAACTGATCCAGAGATGTGAAAATCTTCACAAATCCGTCTTGAAGGACATCCCTGAGGTCATTCTCATTGGTTATGAACCTCGCGCAGGTAGCGGTGAGATAACTCGAGAAGCGGTCATAAATCTGCTTTACCGCTTTCCTATCACCGTTCCTGGCCCTTTCAATGACCTGCCTCTCTGTCTCCGCCTTCAACACTTTACCTTTCAGTTGCCCTATTCCCGTATTTCAACCTCAACGTCTTCTCTCCACTGAAAGACATCCAGTGAAGGACAATCGAACCAGGATCCTTGTACTCGTCTTTCCTGGACATGTACATCTGGCAGATTCTGAAAGCTACCAAACTCTCTTCCCACGAGCTTTGCATGTCCCCGTTGTCCTTGTGGACCAAATAAAGGTGGTCCGGATGCCTCAGAGAAGCGTAGAGGTTGACGGAGTGTCTAGTGACATCTCCCCAGAACGTGGCGAAGTGAATCATCAAGTAGCCATCCTCGGAGAAGGTCATCCAGTCAGGGATGCCCTGATCCGTCACGATATCGACCGGAGAACTTGCGTCAAACATCTCTTTGACCGAT
>ONUG01000100.1:6484-18548 GCA_900320965.1 uncultured Bacteroidales bacterium
CCGTCGGGAATGTTGATGTAAGCGGCGTCTCTAGTCACGATCGAATCAATCCGTTCAACCTCGACAGCCTTTGTGCAGAAATCTGTCTTCTGGTTCAGATCCGAGTATGCGACCAATGCTCTCACTTCATTGCTGAAAGGATTATCCCAGCCGACAGGGTCAAGTGTCGTGTACTCGTCCAGCTGGAAATAATTCCTGCCGAGAGAGGACCTCCTTACCGTCACTATGGCGTTCGCCCAACGGATGTCATCCCGCATGCTTGAGACCTCGGCCGACTGTCCCCCAACGCCCAAAATGTCAGATTCGGCATCTTGGCATGAGCTTGACAGAAGTAAGGGCACAAGCGTCAGGACCACCACCATGAGGCGGACAAGGACATGATCCTTCTTCATCAGCTTTCCTACCTTTTTCATCATTGCTTCTATATACTAAATCCCGGATTTCGAAAATCTTGCATAAAAATGACAATTTTTTTTCTATATTGCGCGGAGTTATCGAACGAATTTGACAAAATGGCCCGTAGAAACCTGTCTAAGCTGGGTATTTCTTTAATACCAGTGTTGACTTTAATTGTTCTTTTAGCCTTAGATATCAGCATATTCGGGAGCGACGCCATCCTTGGTGCGAGCCAAGTGTCCCTCCTTTTCTCCGCCGGAGTCTGTGTCTGGCTGTCAATGTGGATATTCAAAGTTCCTTGGGACAATTTTGAGGAGGCAATAAAAAGCAACATCGGCGATGTCACGACAGCTCTGGTCATCCTGTTTCTCATCGGAGCCATCTCGGGAACTTGGACGATGAGTGGAATCGTGCCGACATTCATTTATTACGGAGTCAAGATAATAAGCCCGAAAGTTTTCCTCCTGACCGCCTGCGTCATCTGCGCCCTGGTCTCAGTCATGACTGGAAGTTCCTGGACCACAATCGCTACCATAGGTGTCGCCCTTCTTGGAATCGGGAAGGCAGAAGGCTTTAGTGAGGGAGTTATCGCCGGAGCGATAATCTCCGGGGCATATTTCGGAGACAAGATCTCCCCCCTGTCAGACACGACTGTGATGGCCTCATCACTTAACAAAGTGCCCCTGTTCACACACATCCGGTACATGCTTTTCACGACCATCCCGTCGATAACGATAACTCTGGTCATCTTCCTTATCTTAGGACTCACCCACTCCAGCACTGAGGCAGCGAGCATCGGCAAATATACAGAGATCCTCGACGCGAGGTTCAACATAACCCCATGGCTGCTGGTTGTTCCCACTTTGACAGCATTAATGATAGCAAGGAGAATGCCTGCTATCACAGTACTGGGGATATCCACCGTTCTGGCCGCCGTGGCCGCTATCATCTTCCAGCCGGACATTATACAGGAGATTGGTGGCGAGGTTGCAGGCGGGAAATGGAAAGTGCTTTTCACCGGCACCGTAAAGACAATCTACGACACGGTTTTGCTCGAGACCGGAGATCCGGAAGTCAACCAGCTAGTCACCTCAAGGGGAATGGCCGGCATGCTCAACACCGTGTACCTGATCATTTGCGCGATGTGTTTCGGGGCCGCGATGAAGGCCGGTGGCATGCTTAAAAACCTGACGGCGGTACTTTCTCCTTTCACAAAGACCCGCGGCGGGCTGGTAGGTTCCACAGTGGTGACAGGAACCGCCCTCAACGGCATCGTGTCCGACCAATATCTCTCCATTATACTCACTTCCAGCATATTCAAAGAGACTTACGAAAAAGAGGGATATGAGGGTCGCCTGCTTAGCCGGGCCGTTGAAGACTCAGCCACAGTGACTTCACCATTATATCCCTGGAGCAGTTGCGGAATGACACAGGCGACAATCCTGAGCGTCCCGACAATCACTTACCTGCCTTTCTGTTTCTTTAATATTATCAGCCCGCTGATGAGCTTTATCGTAGCGCTCACCGGTTACAAGATCATCCGCGTGGTCCGTAAAGAAGAAGCGCCAGCCGAAATCGAGGCTGACGCTTAAAGACTCATTACTGCTTGTTCTTCAGCAGGTCGCGGATCTCTTCAAGGAGAACCACATCGTCCGGTTTCGGAGCCGGAGCCTCGGGCTCAGCGGGTGCCTCTTCCTTCTTTTCAGACAATGCTTTGGCTTTGTTGATAGCCTTGATCACCATGAAGATGCAGAAGGCAATGATGATGAAGTCAAAGATAACCTGGAGGAAATTGCCCCAAGCGATGGCGACTTCAGGTTTGACGACCTCACCGCCTTCCTCGACAGCCTTGCTTATGACCCACTTCCAATCTGTGAAGTTAAGGCCGCCGCACAGAGCGCCTACGGCAGGCATGATGATGTCGCTCACCAGGGAGGTGACAATCTTTCCGAAGGCACCGCCGATGACCACACCGACCGCCATGTCAATGACATTGCCTTTCATCGCGAAGTCCTTGAACTCGGACCATAATTTACCTTTTGCCATAACCTCAAATGCTCCGGAAGGATGCCGTAGATGGGATGTGAGGCACACTCTTTAATGTAAAAATCCATTATCGGGAACCTCTCTCCCCAGCCATCATCCTCAAATATAGTGAAAATTCTGTCAGAAATCAAATGTACACCGGAAAAGGCGTACCTGTGGTACCGGTCAGGATCCAGTCCAGGATAAGGACTGCGGACCTCCCCAGTTGAGACGTTCTCCCATCCGACCATTCTCATATCATCGTCAAACAGGAGATAACGTTTGGTCACCCTGTCGCTGACCAGGACATTTGAGATAGCGTCAGGACGGGCCTGGGATATGAACCATTTCAGGTCCAGGTCGGAAAGGATATCAGTATTATGGACCAGGAATGGAGATCCGTCCAGGTAAGGCCTCGCATGACGGATCCCGCCACCGGTTTCCCGGAGCAGATCCTTCTCGTCTGAGATGCTGACCTTGATCCCGAAATTGTCCATACCCTTGACATAATCGATTATCGAATCGGCGAAGTGATGGACATTTATCACGATGTCATCAAAACCGGCTCCCTTCAATTTCTCCACCACATGGAAAAGCAGCGGTGCTCCTCCTACAGGGACCAGCGCCTTAGGCATGGTGTCAGTCAGCGGTTTAAGTCTTGTTCCAAGACCAGCCGCAAAGATCATGGCTTTCATCTAAAGAATCTTCTCAATGTCCAGTTCCCGGTGCGAGACCGTGATCTTGATGTCGAAACGGTCGGAAAGGTGACTCGCCAGATGCTCGGCGCAGTAGACAGACCGATGCTGTCCGCCGGTGCATCCAAAGCAGACTTGCATATGGGTGAACTTTCTCTCTATGAAGCGTTTGACATGATTGTCCACCAAATAGTAGACGTTATCCAAGAACTTCGTCACCCCACCGTCATCCTCCAGGAACTGGATAACCTCCTTGTCCAAGCCAGTAAACTGCCTGTAATGCTCATACTTTCCAGGATTGTTAATAGCCCTGCAGTCGAACACGTATCCACCTCCGTTACCAGTCGTATCCACCGGAATGCCTTTTTTATAAGCGAAACTGAATATCCTGACTTCCAGGCGTTTATCCTCCGCAATGTTATTAAACTGCGACATTGTCGCCAGCTTTGTCAGAATATCATTCAAGTAAGGATAATCAGTGAACGGCTTCTGGAGAAGCTTCCTGAGGTTGCCCAAGGCATACGGAACGCTGGCCAGGAAGTGCGGTTTCTTCTCGAAATAGCCCCTGAAGCCATAAGCCCCGAGGACCTGGAGAGTCCTGAACAAGACGAATAGCCTGAGTCTTTCATGAAAACGCTCCTCATCAACAGGGATAACGGGACCTGGCCTGCCAAACGAAGGACGCGACATCATAGTAGATAGGGCCCTTTCTTCCGCCTTGGAAGTCAATGAAATACGGCTCGCTATCCTTGACCATGATATTCCTGGCCTGGAAATCCCTGTACATGAAGGTATCACCCATGTCTTTCATCAGGTCGTCCTTGAGCCTCTCGAAATCATCCTGGAGAAGGACCTCGTTGAATTCCAGTCCCGTAGCCTTAAGGAAGCAGTACTTGAAATAGTTGAGATCAAACATGACCATCCGCTCATTAAAGGCTGGTTCAGGATAGCACACGGACCAGTCCAGCCCTTGAGCTCCTTTGAACTGGATCTTAGGGAGAAGTTCCATCGCCCTCCTCAGAAGCATGCACTCATAGGAGCTGTACTCGCCACTTTCCCGTCCGTGACTCACCAACTTGTAAAGCTGGTCGTCGCCCAGGTCTTCCTGAATGTAGCGCATCCCATCTTCAGTGACCGCCAACACTTTGGGGACTTTGATACCCTTATCGGCGAAATGCCTGGCTAGCTTGATGAAAGCGTTATTCTCGTCCCGGCTGGTGCCCACCACACCGACAACAGAGATATTTCCGCCTCTGAGGCGGAAATATCTCCTGTTGCTACCAGAGGAGTTAAGTTCCTCTGTGTCTGTCGCTTTCTGTCCTGTATAGCTTTCGAATAAATCCTTAAGCTGATCCATTAATATTAGTAGAGATTATTGAGAGTCGCTCCGTTGGAGTAGTAGTTGTATTTCTGGGCGAGTTTGCCGTACATCTGGCCGAGGACTTCGAGGTAAGGCTTGCCTTCCACGAGGGTAGTCCTGTAGACCGTGTCGTCGACTTTGTAGTAGTCGACCCCGTCCAGGGTGATGGTGTCGTAATCATCAGGAAGCTCCTCGACAAGGGCTCCGGCCGGAGGTACGATGACCTCATACTGGCCTTTAGAGTTGACGATGTAGAAGACTCCGTCCTGATAGTAATAAGGTTGATCCGCATAAGCGTAGCTCTGCACGAGTCCAAGCCTGTTGGCGAGGGTGTAAGCGTCGTTAGCCCTGGTAGTATTCAAGGCCAGCGCGTTGTTCTGCGCCGCGATGGTGGCATTGTTCTGTGCGATGATCCTGTTCTGCTCGTCGATGACCCTGTTGTTGGCGTCGATGGCGTTGTACAGGCGGTAGGTGTTGTAGTAGTACGAGAAACGTACTCTAGAGAACACCAGGTCTGAGATCGCCATATCGATGCAAACTCCGAAGGGAGGCCTGCAGACTACCCAGTACCCGCCATAGGGCCTGTAGTAGATGCCATCGTACAAGCAGTACTCAATTCCCCAGTAGGTCAGTCTCCTATACCTCGGAGGCAGGTAATTGACCCTGTAACCGTAGTAGTGAGGAGCATGGTGCCAGAAATGGCCGGGATGATCGTAAGGGAGGAAGTCGCGGTCCCTCGGAGGGATCCTGTGGACATTCCTGTCCTCGCCGATTCTCATGAAATCGTTGCGGGTCTCCTTCATCACTCCGTTTCCGGCGCGTGAGGCGTTCTTGTCGAACGTGGTGAGACCATCGCGGGTCGCGTTGCCGACCGCCTGGGACCTTTCCCTGCGGGAGTTGTCCGCCGCACCGCGGGCGACGTTGCTCCTGGAGGAGGATCCTATCGGCCGAGCGACTCTCTGGCTGGAGCTACGGGAGCTGGCAGCCGTAGAGCTGCGGGAGCTCGAGGTGCTGCTTCTCTGGGAGACGCTGCCGGAACTCCTCTGGGAAGTGCCGCTGCCGACCTGGGAGCTGCGAGAGCTCGAGCCGCTGCTTCTCTGGGAGATGCTGCCGGAACTTCTCTGGGAACTGGAGGAACTTCTCACACTAGGAGAAGATGAAGAACTTCTGGCCGAAGACCTATTCTGGGAAGAGGAAGCGCCACCGGACCTTCCAGAGGAGCTTCTCGCCTGAGAGTATGAATCTACAGGGATGGCGACCATGGCAAGTGCCACTATTGATGCGGTCGCGAGTTTGAAGATGTTTTTCATATCACTTGAGTTTTAGTAGTTACTCGTACATCAGGTACTTTCTGGAGAGTTTCTTGAAACCAGCGACATCCTTGGACCAGTACTCCGAGATGTCCTCGACTTTCAGACGCCTCTCAAAAGACGTCCTTACATAATCCGTACCACAAACTTTATCAAACATCCCATTGCGTCCTGAAGATAGCTTAAAAGGGTTTTTGGAAGGGTATAATTCATTGACTGCCTGCATCACATAGAACTGGGTGAGCGTGCAGCAAGCCGCCTCAAAATCCGTGTAATGGTACTGCACCCCATGGATCAGTTTTCCCTGTGAACTTCCGGAAAAAGGTTTGAAATGGATAGTCCTGAAAGCGACTCCGGGGATATTGTAACTATCAAGTTTGGCCTTGAGTTTGTCCGCGTCGATCCACTCGGCGGCGAAAACCTCGAAAGGAAGAGTGTAGCCTATTCCGATGTTGAGGTACCCTTGGAACTCTCCGGCGATCCCAGCCGAAGGATAATTCACGGCCGAGCGGGGATATGGAATATTCGGGGACGGAAGGACCCATGGCAATTTGGTGTCCTCATAAAGCATATTCCTGCGCCATCCTTCCATCGGTATGACGGAAAGCTTGCATTTCAAGGGTTTCTCATTCCCCTTCTCCCCGCAGTTAAGACCCTCTTCATTGATCAGCATGGCGAGTTCACCGACAGTGAGGCCATAGATGTAAGGAATCTTGAATTCGCTTACAAAAGAATGGAAGCCGTCTTCGACGACGCAACCCTCCACCTTGTTCCCTCCCAGAGGGTTAGGACGATCCAGGACCATGACTTCGATTCCTTGTTCGGCACACGTCCGCATCACCAGGCCGAGGGTACTGATGAATGTGTAGGAGCGGGAGCCGACATCCTGAATGTCGTAGACAATGACATCAAGCCCTGAGACCATCTCAGCTGTGGGCTTACGAGTGGCGCCATAGAGGGAGAAAACAGGGAGTCCGGTCACCGGATCTTTTCCGTCCTCGACACGTCCGCCGGCGTAGATGTCACCACGGACACCATGCTCCGGGGCGAAAAGCTTCCGAAGATCGACTTCCGGAGCAGAGAACAGGATGTCAATAGTGGACCTGAGGTTCCTGTCAACTCCACTGGGATTGGTCACAAGCCCGACCCTTTTCCCAATGAGACCTTCGAAGCCGCGTCCTTCAAGGACTTCAATTCCCACCCTGACGACAGGTGGCTCGGAACCGGTACTGGCGGCGCAGGCGCTGGAAACCAGGGCGAGGATGGCCGCGATTATCATGGTTTTTCTTAGAGACATATTCGGAAATAGTTGAATGTCAATTATTCGAAACGACCGGCTGAGACTCTTCGACCGATGGGAGGATCTTGGTCAAGGCGATAACCACAGCAGCGAAGGTGCCAAGACAGGAGATCATCACAAGGGTAAAGAAACCGACATAGCCAAGCCATTGTTGGAGATAACCAGCCACAAGGGCGGGCAGTTTCATGGAGAGCCACATGAAAGCGGTGCAGATCGCGTAGTGAGATGTCTTGAGGGGACCATCAACAAAGCGCATCATGAAAAGGGTGTACGCCGTGAAACCGAAACCATATCCGAACCGGTCGAGCACGATCAGGGAGCCAATGGTCCAGACAGTCTCCGGACGGAACAACGCCATCAGAAGATACACGGCGCAAGGAAGAGCCAAGGAGAGAGCCATAGGCCACATGGAACGACGAAGGCCGTACTTTGAGGCGAACAAGCCTCCGAGTATTCCGCCAAGAAGCAGGGCCACAACGCCGAAGGTTCCGTAGACCAAACCGTACATCTCCGTTCCGGCCCCCAGTCCTCCAACCTCAGCCCCATCCTTGAAGAAAGGATACAAAAGGTTGAGTGAGAGAGCTTCCGGCAGGCGGAACAACAACAAAAACGCGATCGCCCACCAAACTCCCTTCTTCAGGAAGAACGACTTGAAGGACTCGACGAATTCAGCCATCACACTACCGGACGACTTCACTCCCCGCTTGTCCTCGTCTTCAGCGGCTTTTGGGAGGAAAAACAGATGATAGATAGCGACACAAGCGAGTACAGCCGCGCAGATCATCAGGACAATCGCCCACGAGCGTGGGATGTCTCCTGAGCGTTTCTGCAAGACTCCGCCAAGCATGACAAGCAGTCCCTGTCCGAGGACTAGTCCGCCCCGGTAGAAAGTGTTCCTGATTCCGACGAAAGACGACTGCTGCTGCATGTCAAGAGCGAGCATGTAGTAGCCATCCGCCGAGATGTCATGGGTGGCGGAAGCGAATGCGACGATGACAAATAGAGCCATCAGCAAAGACATGGAGCAGAAAGGCAGGCAGAAGGCAATCACGGCGAGTGTCGCCAGCATGGTGAACTGGGTCAGGAGTATCCACCACCGCTTGCTGCGGAAAATATCCATGAACGGGCTCCAGAGGGGTTTGATGAGCCAAGGGAGGCTGATCAAGGTTGTCAAGGGCCCCAGAGTCCCGTTATCGACTCCCATGTCCTTGAAAATAGCCAAGGCGATCGTGTTGACTATGGCATAAGGCAGACCTTCAATGAGGTAAAGGGTAGGCACCCAAAGCCAAGGTGAGCTTTTAGTTCTCATGTTCTTTGTATTGAAGCTCCTGGATAATAATGTCTTAATATTTCGTCATACTGGTAACCACGTGCTCCCATTACCGCCGCTCCGATCTGGCACAGACCGACTCCGTGGCCCCAGCCAGACCCGTCGAGGATGAGCCTGTCACCTTGCCAACTGACCTCAAAAGCGGAACTCTTGAGGTGAGAATCAGAGAGCCACCTCCTGATTATCAGCTCCTTCCCGATCAGCATGGAGGTCCTGGTACCGATTACTCTCAGTTTCTTTATCCTTCCGGAAGGTCCCCTTTCGACCGGGACAAGATCCTTGATCTCCCCGAAATCAATCCCGGAACGTTCCCGGACCAGATCGGAGACTTCTTTCCTGGAGTATTCGGTCTTCCATCTGAAGAAGTCTTTAGTCTCAAGGTCATAATCGTTAAGGACTTGCGAGAGGACGTATTCATCTGAGGTGTCACAGAAGGGATCAGATCCGTCCAGAGAATCCGGGATGGATTGGAGGTAAGGATAGTCTTTATCCTCCCAGCAAGTGCTGAATAATTCCGAGCGGCCACCGCAACACTTTGAGAAGCGCGCGTCACAAATCTCTCCGTCGTAGGTCAGCACTAGCCCCCAAGTCTGGTCGATGGCCTTTCTGGCCGTCTCTCCCACGGAAGCCTCAAGTCCCTGATAACGCTGGCAATGATCATCCGCGCACACATCGAAACGGGTGTGGTCTTCATGATCGAACCATTTGATATACTCCTGATCAGGCCCGGAGCCTTTTGCCAACGAAGACATGGTTGTGGAGACCGACGGGACTTTTCCGGCCTTTCGGTGGGCAATCTGGGCCATCACCCATGAGCGGGAAATGACAGCGTGGGCTTTCAGGAATTCCAACCCGGCCGTCGCCTTCATCTCCGAGGAGATGACACTCAGCAGGTAATCTTCAACTCCGACGATGTTCACGGCGGTGACTTTCCCGTCATCAACTATGAACTTCAACGTGCCGGCGTAACGACGAGTGATCTTCCTCTCCCAATGGAAATCCACTCCGATTGTCACCCCATAAAGAATAAATGAAGGCTCGGCGAACATCGTCGCTTCCGTCTGGGCCTCAAAGGTGAGCTCGTCAAACAAGGAGCCATTGTACATTATCTGCCCCTCATGGTAAGAGACTTTCTGGAGTCCGGCCCCATCGGAGATAATTTCGAACTCTATCTCGCTTCCGGACATTATGCCGACCTCGAGTTTCTCCTGGGTTCTGGTAAGGCGCCACATGATCCGCTTGTCCGCTTCCTCAGAAATGGTCACCTCATCCACGACCTCATTCAGCAGGCTGGAGTCCAGCTTCGAGAAATCCTCTTCTCTGGTCGTCACGAAGACTCCACCCATGTCCGCACAGCCAGGGCTCATGTAAAGATGATCAGAACCTTCTGAGTAATAATGTCTTGAGCGGTGTTTCTCACGGAAGATCACAATCGATCGGAAAGAATCACGACCCGAACACCACGAGATGATATTCATTCTTGGCTCGGAGTCTTCCTCCATCACCGGAGCGCAGTCCAGCAGCCTGTAGAAAAGCTTTGTGATCGATTTCGGAGTGGTTGCCTCAAGGACGTAGATTCCCCGGGCATATTCATCCAGATGGTACAATCTGGCTTCCTTGACGGATGAGAGGTACTCAAGGGAACTCTTATTATCCGAATCCAACAGGGCATCAACCCTTCGTTCCAATGGCATAAGCCCTTTCGGACAACCTTGGAAATGGAGATGGTCCGGAGCGGAGGCGCCACATTTTGGCCCGTTATAGAAGCAGACATAATCCCGGTTCAGCCCGACGAAGTCAAGCATGTCCTGGAAACGATGCCAGATAGATTGGGGAATATGTTGCTTGCTCGAGATCACCAGGTGCCCGGGGAAAATCGGGAAAGGATTCAGGGTAATACGGTACTTCCGACCTTTTCTACCTTCAAAATCAATATCATACTGCTCGGAAGGACGATTCTCCGGACAAAGGAAACAGGGTCTCGACGCAATCGACACAGGATCCAGGGCGGCCTCGGATGACACCTTCCGGGAAGGATTGAGCTGAATAGTGACATCCAGGCCTCCGACGTTCAGGCTCTTGGTCTTGGCCGCCTTCAGGAGACGATACTCACGTGCGGCGAGAGGCCAGACCGAAAGCTGGTCCTTGATGAATTTCCCAACATTATTATCCATCACAAAAGGGCAAGAAGTGAATCCTTGAAAACCGCGAACTCATGCTCGAAATTAGGAGTGAACACTCCCTTGCCGATATTGGAGAAGATATCCTCAAGAGTCCAGTAACCGCACTCCTCAACCTCATCGTTGACGGTGTCGATCTTGAAATTACCGATGGCTGCGAAAACATTCACCAGTTCTTTCTCGGTTGATGACTCCCAAACATAGGACTTGAGGTATATCGGATTGAAAGCGATGAAGCCCAGCTCCTCGGAAGCTTCCCTGTACAAAGCGTCCTCAAGGCTCTCGCCATAGTCCACATGGCCTCCGACAGCGGTGTCCCAGAATCCGGGAAGAAGATCCTTGGACTTCGACCTTTTCTGGAGAAACAACTCTGAATTTCTGTTCATTATGTGGAGATGAACGACAGGATGCAAAAGCTTGAGTCCCCCGTGGACTTCTTTCCTTGAGGTCTGGCCTACCACAAGCCCATTCTCCTCGACCACCGGAAGCATCTCCTCGCCCATCTTCGGATGAAGTCCCGGCTTCAGGACGGTCGGAAGTGGAAGCAAGGGTGCCGGATCCACGGGATATATCAGTTCAAACATTTAACTATTTATATTATAATTAATGATTTCTAATTCTTCGGGAGTATAAAGCAATTTGTCTGTCTGTTCCGGGAAAACCCTGGCAAAGACCATGAACAGGCCAAGGAACAGGATAACTGCCCCAGCCACACTCAAGGCGGCCACTAACCAAGGACGTCTCCTCGCCGGTTCCTGAGCTTGTTGAAGTCCCGGAACCTGCTCAACGACAGGAGCCTGCTCCAAGGCCTCCTTTAGCCCGGTCACCGCAGCCACAATCTCCTCAGGAGTCTCTTCATGAGTCTTCAAGGAAACCGGTTCCAGCCCGATTCCGTATGGATAAATCTCCAGATCCTCATCCGCTATAAAAAAGAACGTGTTCTCTTTTGTGGCCCTCAGGCGGCCAAGACCGGGAAGAACCACAAGCTTCTTTGCCTGGAGGGTCTCTTTGAGCCCGGAGACAAACTCACCGATTATCATCCCGGCTTGTTCAGAGCTCACTCCATTTGTTTTGGAATAGAAATCGACAAGCAGGGTGTCGGAGTCGTCCCACCTCTGACGGAAGGACAATCTCCTGTACGGAGGATTGATCGTGTAGCCTTTATCGGAAAAAGCGGATGGCATCAACTCGGAGACGAATGTCCCAAGTCCAGGCAACGTAACTTCATCATTGTCAAGAATCAAGTCTTTGACTATTCCCGCGAAAAGGTCGATGTCCATCTCATTGTCTATGATTATTCTTACAAATATACGTAAAAAAACATACAAAAAAATTTGGATAAATGTCTTTTTGTTGTACCTTTGCAATCCCGAAAGGGAACAACAACCTTCCTCAATAGCTCAGTTGGTTAGAGCACCTGACTGTTAATCAGGGGGTCGTAGGTTCAAGTCCTACTTGAGGAGCCAGA
>ONUG01000042.1 GCA_900320965.1 uncultured Bacteroidales bacterium
CTTGTACGGACAGAGGCACTTTTATGTCTCCGGCAGTCTGGTCTCCAAGGGGTCTGAGTACGGTTCCGAACTTGGCCATAATCTCCGAGGCGCCCTTTAACGGTCGGTTCAGCAAGGTGCCTTCTCCAGTGATTTCCACAACTTTAGCGAATTTACCGGTCCTTTGAAGAGCTGCCACAATCGGGATCATGAGTCGGGTTAGCAGGCCGGATTCTCCGACATGAATATGGCTGGGGAGATCCTTCGCTTCGCTCAGGATGACAGCAACGGCTTTAGCCGCTTCGCTGTCGCCGCAGGAGGAGTAGCCGGTCAGGGCGCTTTGGGCCGGGGCGGGCCCTTCGGCTCCGCTCCCTTCGACTCCGCTCAGGGACCGGGATGTGGTGTTTTGGGCCAAAGTTGGCCCTTCGACTCCGCTCAGGGACCGGGATGTGGTGTTTTGGGCCGGGGACATGTCGCTCTGGGAGCGGTCAGCGAGGGCGGCGGCGATGATGGCCCGTTGGGCGAAACTTTTTGATGCGGGCATCTGGACTGGCTGGCCGGAGGAGAGCAACTGCCGTTGAGCATTTACCCGGATAGGGCGCGAAGCGCAGCGAGACGGCAGTTGCTCTTCCTCCGGCTGCGATCCACCATACAGCATCGCCGTTATCTCAGAATACGGCCACTGGCCGGGTGCGGCGGCCTCAGCTGAATTCAAAGCGGCGTATGTGAACGGAGCCCCGTGGCGAAGGCACTCCAGACGGCTTCCGCGGCCAGCTTCACCCATGGCGAAAGCCACAAGACGACCTTCATCAAATTCATCGTAAAGGGATAAGATTCGATTGACATCATCCTCGGAACTAGCTGAGGATGCGATCTTTATGATTTCTCCTCCAAATTTGCTACACCGCTCGGCAGTCTCCTTTAGAACTTTCAGCGAAGGTGTTCCATCGAAGAAATGACAAGAGCGGATCATCCTGGTCCCATACTCGCTGCAAGAGCGGCGAAGACGTTTCCCCATCTCTTTAGGAGCTTCGATCTCGAGGTCCACGAAGGCGGCGCCGGCCTCAATTGCGGCCTGAAGCTTGGCCTCCGCCTCTTCCCAAGTCCCGCTTCCGTCACCCGCTACCCGGCAAGTGGCAATCAATGGCGTGTCGGAAGACGAGAACAGCTCGGCGATCTCATCTTTGTCCAAATGACACCTGTCAAGACGGATCTCAGCCATCTGGATGGCAGGGTCGCTGTTCTCAAGGATTTCGAGAATATCCTCAAGCGAACGGTTCTGAATGGTTACGCAGATCATTTCTATTTCTGTAAAAGTCTTGTGGCCTCATCCGGGGAAAGGTCTTTGACAGAGACACTTCCGATTACCGATGGGAGCACGAAGTGGATGATGTCGCCTTCTGCCTTCTTGTCTTTCCGCATTGCGGCTGTCAATTCTTCTATCTGGAACGGGCAATCAACCATCATCCCGCACGCCTTGAAATCGGCCTCCAGGCGATCCGCAAGGCCTTTTTCCGCAACGTCAAGTCTTTCAGCAAGCCGGGCGGCGAGTATGATGCCGACAGAGACAGCCTCTCCGTGGGCTATTCTTTCCCCGGACATCTTCTCGATGGCATGGGCGAAGGTGTGGCCGAGGTTCAGGAGCCTGCGCTCGCCTTTCTCGAAAGGATCCCTGCCGGCGATTCCCGCTTTCACAAGGGCGGCTTCGGCAATAAGGAAGTTGAGGCTTTCTGAATATTCCTTAATAATTCCTCCGGCCCGGCGGATTCCTGACAACGTCTCTACCGCCTTCCCGTAAAGGCCTTTCGAGTTGTCAATGATGAAGGTCTTCAATAATTCGGCGGCTCCGCTCACAATCTGCGGATATGGCAGAGTCTCAAGAGGTTCCGGGCAGATGAACACTGCCTCTGGCTGGCGGATGACTCCGACCATATTCTTATAAGAGTCGAGGTTTACGCCGTTCTTCCCGCCAATAGCGGCATCGACTTGGGATAGGAGTGTGGTGGGAATGAATGCGAACTTGACGCCTCTTTTATAAACGGAAGCCGCGAAGCCGGTCATGTCGGTCGTTATGCCTCCGCCAATTCCGAGTACAAAGGCATCCCTGTCCGCTCCGCTTTCCATCAGCCAGCGGTTTATCCGGACGACAGTCTCGAAGGTTTTGTTCTCTTCGGTCGCGTCGATCTCGAATACTCCGGCCGGTTCTATTCCTATCAATTCCACCAGGTTACTGACATTCCGGTCGCACACAATGAATAGCTGATGTGTCGGCATTAAGGGAGCTCCCTCCGCCTCCCTGCGCTTCGCGCTCTGTCCGGGTAAATGGTCGGCGGTAGTGACTCCCTCAACGCCGGAAGGCAACACCTTCAAGCGTTTCCCGACCTCCGAAATAGCGCAATGCACAATGTTTATTAAGTTGCCCAATTTTGCTGTATTTTATAATTAACTAAGAATAAGCACTTTACAAAAAACGTGTAGTCAATTATTCTACGCATTTTCCATAAAACACGATAGATCAGCAGCTTAAAAAAACACCTTTTAAAACTCGTAGAGATTGATTCCGAGGGTAGGCTCGAACCGGCGTCCGACCTTGCAGTGGAACCTCTTGACTACCACCTCACAAGCTCCGTTCAATGTGCAGCAAAGAAGGTGTCCTCCGACCACGGTGTAATCCCTGCGTCCGAAATTGGCATGAAGGTGAAGATACGGCTTCCCGTCCTTTTCAGAGATGTTTCCGACGAGGCTTGAGATCTCCATCTGCTCGTCGAATGTCTTGTCGACATAAAGCTTGGTCGCCGGATCCAGAAACCTGAGTGTGGCGCTGTTGACAGCCCCTATTCCTGTGATCTCACCAGCGAGAATTCCTTGCTCTTCGCAGAAAGCGGCCAAGGCGGCCACCACTTCCTGATGGTTGTCTAAACTCACGACAAAAGTGTCGCCATCTTGTACGAAAGAATACATATCTGATTGATTTTCAAATTTCCGTGAATATAATCAAAAAACTTATTCCTTACTCTTGTAGCCGTCGTATCTGTCAAGGAAACCGTAGGAGAATCCCAGAGGATTGGAAGGATCAGACACATCTGTCGCAACGCTGTAAGTCTCAAGGATTTCCTTAACGGAAAGATTCTTTTCTTTGAAGTACTCCAGGCACCGTTCGTTCTCTTTGCTAGCGAAAAGTTTCGGGCTTTTCTCGCCGAGGCGGAGCGTCTTCTCCGACGGCCTTAAAGTCCGAAGCCCGTTCTCGTCCCGTCCCTGGAGGATGTAGAGAATATCTCCGGCCTTATTAGCCTTCTTTAAGTTGTAGTCAAGGGTTTCTTTCTCGTACATAGCTACTTCCGCTATCAATCCGCCGCCGTCAGTCACCTTCCTGGTCGCTCTGTTAAAGCAGATTACAAGTTTCATGGAAGAGAATTCCGTGCAGAAATTAAAATCTCCAGTCGAGTCCATGAACCCGGCGCGAGGGCCTTTCTGACCGTATCTTGGGACGAGGCAGTTCCTCACGGCCTCAACCTTTCCTGGCCCCATCGGTCTGGTTCTAGTGGGTATGCTGTCCCTGATCCAACCTCCGTCCGGAGCGGCAAGGAATCCGCATCCGGTAGTGTAGTCATATTCAGGAAGATACCTGTCGGAGGAGTCCCTGGCCATCGTCATGGCGAGGACTCCCTTGCAGTAATCATGCAGCCCGAAAACGTCTACCGCCGCCATCACGGGACCGACTTCTGAAGCGGAGCAGACCCATATGTCGAAACCATTGTCGTACAACGCTTTCCAAAGCTCCCTGATGTTGTCGGTCACAGCGATTCCGTCGACCCATGAATATGTACCATGGCTCCCTTCCAGCGAACGGTAGCCGGTCTCTATGACGGAATACATCTCATGCGATCGGCGAGCCATCTGATAGACTTCTTCACCGGTCATCCCGGAGAACCATCCCATTGTCCAGAGATAAGCGTCGTCAGCGGTCATGTATTCCTGAAGTTTCTCGTACATCAGCCCCATGTCCGAGGCGAAATCCTTCCAGACAGGATCTGTGCCCATGCGAGCTTGTGTCTGAAAATCAACACCTTCTGGGGTAAATGGCCCGAAACGGGAATACAGGTCGGCATAATCGCTGATGATTGACCTCAGGGATTCCTGAAGGCTCTCTGGATAGGTCTCCATTCCAGTGTTAGCCATCTTGGAGAATTCCTCAGGGTTAAGGCCGAAGCACATGGTTTCAAGCTGGTAGGACATCAGCTGGACAGACACGTCGAAGATGGAGCAGGTGTTGTCAAAGTCAAAGACTACGTATGGCTTCTCTTTTTGGTTCCTTTCAGAGCGGATAAAGCTGTTGAGGGCTTTCTTGGCGTCCGGATTCCAGTCCGGGTGTTTGACATACTGGGCGCAAGAGGGGACCGCAAGAATTGCGGCAAGAAGTAATGATTTGTAGAAATTGTTAATATTCATCGTGTTACAATATTACATTGTCAGCCATCTATTCAGGCTTTCGTGTTTTGAGACCACCGCGAACTTATAGAAGTTGTACTGTCCAATCTTGTCAAGATCGTAATGAAAGTCTTCCGCTCCGGCATTTAGGTCACCGATAAGAATCCAGTTTTCTTTTCCGGAAGTCTTGTATTCATTTGCCGGGGCAGCGTAGACTTTGACCGGAGCGTTCTTTTTGTCAGCCTTCCAGCGAAGTATGACCTCACGGTCGTAAGTGGAGACTTCCAGATCGTGTATTTCAGTCTTTCCTATGAAGGGTATGCCGTCCCTTTCCCAACGCACCTGGTCAGGCACTTCCATGCCCAGGAACTCGCAGACGGTCGGGTTGATGTCCACCATAGCTGCCTTGCCTTCTTTGAAGCGCTTGTTGACTTTCTGGTTCGTAGAGATCCAAGTCGTTCTTTCCCTAAGGGATTGGCCGCCATGATCATGTCCATTGACGGAACGACCATGATCGGTCGTGACGATGATCATCCAATCCTCCCCGAAGTTTTTCTGACGGTACTGGACAGCGTTCCAGACCCGCTCGATCTGCTGCCCTGCCTTGAGGATATATTCATCGAAATATGAGCCGTTTCTGTACATGTGCGAGGCATCATCGGTGTACCAGAGGTAGACCCAGCTGAGATCCGGTCCGTTTTCTTTTATGCATTTTTCCGCCTCATGGGAGACACGCTCATCATAGTCAAAGACATGCAAGTCTTTCTCCTTATGAGGGTAGTTCTTCTCGTCAAGATCATATCCATCAAACACATAGTCTATCTTCAGTTTGCCTGTCTCGGGCTTTCCCTCTCCAAGGAGCACGGTCCTGTTGTCTGTCCAACTGGAGAATATCGCGGTGGTCAGGGGCTTTTTCTGCTCCTTTGCGATCCGGAAAAGCGACCAATAGTTGTAATTGGGTGAAAGATTGCTGTTTCCAAAGACGTTATGTTTGTTTGCCCAAACTCCTGTCAGCATTGTGTTGTACCCTACAGCTGAAATGGTGGGAGTCTCGTTGTACATTCCTGTCTCTCCACCGACATAGCTGGCTCCGAAAGAGCCGGTCCTGGCAATGTCATAGATGACAGGAACATGCAGTCTCTCAATCACGTCCTTCGGGATGCCGTCCACAATGATGATAACGGCCTTTCTTTCGTCCGCGAATAAACCGAAAAAGGATAGGCAAACCCCTAAAATGGTCAACAAGAGTTTTCTCATATTGAATCTTTTTTCAAAGGTACGGATTTTATGGGGGATTCAAGAAAAACTATGTATCTTTAACTTTCGATCAAAACTGTCAGTTCATGAGAAAAACGATTGAACGGGGAGACTTTATCACCCGAGGCTCAGGCGGCCTTGCTTTCAAACATTGGCGGAACGGATTATACGGCCCTGTGGGAGGAAGCTCGCTCCAGCAGAGCTTTAGGAACGGGACTTACAATAGGTGGTGGTGTGGCCGCTTTAGGTGGCCTTATAGCCACTTGCGCCGGCCTCGCCGCGATGGGAGTTGGTATCACGAAGATTGTCAAGAGCGGGAAAAAGCTCGATGGTATCGTAAGTTCCTACAACAACGGTAATTCAGTAACCCAAGTGACCCTTGGTCCCACATCAAA
This sequence comes from uncultured Bacteroidales bacterium, assembly GCA_900320965.1. GTDB lineage: Bacteria > Bacteroidota > Bacteroidia > Bacteroidales > UBA932 > Cryptobacteroides. Next base: position 6,060 of record ONUG01000042.1, read on the forward strand.
TGGTTTTGGCATCTCGTTGATGTTCTGAGAACCACGGTATATTTTAGGTTATGAAAAAGATTCTTTCACTGGCAGCGGTCATCGCCGCTATTCTCGTCCTTACCGGATTCAGCGACAAAGGAAAGTCCTCATGGGGAGACTATGTTGTGGCATGTGGTGACAAGGACTTATATATTATTGATACCCAGTCCTCCACGCAAGACTCACTCGCCGTAGTTTGGCATTGGAATGTGGATGAGGCGAAAGGCCAGATCCCGGACGAGGATGTCCACAGGGCCAGAGTTCTGGATGACTGCAAACCGGTTGACGGAGGCAAGCGCCTACTTCTCACATCCTCTGGAGGCGAAACCCTGCTTCTGGATATCGCGTCAAGAAAGATCCTTTTCTATGCCCACACTCCCATGTCCCACTCGGCGGACATGCTTCCAGGAGACAGGATCGCGGTAGCTAATTCTACCAACCCGGCCGGGAACAGCCTGGAGATCTACGATGTCTCAAAACCAGGTGTTGTGGTTTGGAAAGATTCGTTGTACAGCGGCCATGGGGTATATTGGTCCGAGAAGCACAATAGCCTCTATGCCCTTGGTCACAAGGAACTTAGGAAATATGCCCTGAAAGGCTGGAACACCCGGCGTCCTTCTCTCAGGCGTCAGAAGACTTACGCCCTTCCCGGGGCGGGAGGCCATGACCTCACCCCGTTGGGGGAAGACGCGCTCTTGATAACCAATAGTGACGGAGTCTACCTTTTCGACATCAACTCCGGCACTTTCAGTCCTTTCTCTCCACTGGAAGGTAGAAAGCACGTTAAGTCAGTAAACCACGACCCGGTCTCCGGGCGGACAGTCTTCACCATTGCCGAGACGAGCTGGTGGACGAACCACCTCTATCTTCTGAACCCGGACAAAACCTTGACCTTCGACCCTTCGTACAGACTTTACAAGGTTCGCGTGCTTCCGGATTGGGATGCGGTCAAGGCGGAGATGACCCCGCCCCCGTTCCCGGGTTTCGATGTCAATCCCTCTCTGAGGGCCCCAGGAACCAACTTGCGGATATTCGACGACAATATCTGGCAAAACGACAGTGATAAAAACTTGAAGGCCTGGGAACCGTTAAAAATCAATTGCACCGACTCAGCTAGGAGCCTCGGCTTCGCCAAGATGATAGCGGACCATAAACCGGACATCGTGACTCTCCAGGAATATTCATCCCACATGGACGGTCATCTGGCGCCAAAGCTGCGTGACCTCGGTTTCACCAATGCCTGCGAACAGGACGGCACATGGAACTTCACTCCCGTCTTTTACGACAGCACCGCTGTGGAACTTGTCAAAGTGAAGTACAACCTTTACACTCCGAAAACCTACAGCAACGCCAACACCAAGTCTTTCACTTCGGCCGTGTTTCGTCACAAGGCGACGGGACGGGTTTTCGCTGTCCTCAACACCCATCTGTGGTGGAGGCCGGAAGAGGCGCAGCCGGGAAGCCAGATGGCAAGGGCCTCCCAGATACGGCTGATGATGGCTGAAGCCGACGCTATTAAGGCGGAATATAATTGTGTGATATTCCTTATGGGCGACATGAATTGCGAGGAGGACACCGTGCCCATCCGCCAGCTTTTGGATGACGGTTATATTCCTTGCTACAAGGCTGCTACCATATTCGGAGACAACAACAACGGGCATCACCGCTGCGATGCTGGCGGGTTCTCCGCGGAAAGCGCCAGGAAAGGACCCGACAGGGCTACAGGCGCTCTCGACCATTTCTTCATCCATAATGCGCCAAAAGACGTGGAAGTACTTGTATATTACTGCATTATGGACGCTTACACGCTCCCCCTCACCGACCACTACCCCAACTTCGCCGACATCAAGCTATGAGAGGGTGCTGAAAACGCAAAAGGGTTCGCTAACGACCAGTTAGTGAACCCTTTTGTGATTCCGTTGGGATTCGAACCCAAGACCCACAGCTTAGAAGGCTGTTGCTCTATCCAGCTGAGCTACGGAACCAATCCGCTTTGAAAAGTTCCGCAAAGTTAATCTTTTAATTGCTATATTCACTGAAATTTCGGAATAAAAGTTCTCAAAAATTATCATGTCAAGGTTTTTTACCGCTCTTAAAGGACTGATTTGCTTCATTTTCGGGGTAATGGTCACCTTATCGTCAGTTGGATGCAAAGATGACGAACAGACAATTATATCCGTTGAAGGAGTCTCTGTCGACAAAACAGCCGTCAGTCTCTTGGAGGGCGACAGTGAAAAACTTACAGCGACAGTCTCTCCGTCCAACGCTCCCAACCTCGCGGTCTACTGGTCCTCCTCCGACATTAAAGTAGTTAGTGTTGACGGACAAGGTAATATCACCGCATTAGCTCCTGGCACCGCTGTAGTCACAGTCACGACGGTCGATGGAGGAAAAACGGCCACATGTCAGGTCACAGTCGAGGCCAAGCCGATCCCTATTACTAAAGGGGCGTACAAACATGTCTTCATCATAGGCGTAGATGGAGGCGGAGCGTTCTTCAAAGACACTCCAACCCCGAGAATTGACGAGATATTCAAAACCGGAGCGGTCTCCTACAGGACCAAGACTTCATATCCGACGATCAGCGCCCAATGCTGGGGATCGATGCTCCACTCTGTCCTTCCGGAGTTCCACAGGCTGACTAACGGTACAGTGGGCAGCAAACCATTTAACCCTAACAGCCCGTTCCCATCAATATTCAGGATTGTCAAAGAGGCGCGCCCGGACGCGAAGATGGCTTCATTCTGCAATTGGGACCCGATCAACGTCGGCATCATCGAGGATAATCTCGGTGTGGTCAAGGATACGGGAAATGATCCTGAAGTGGCTGCGAAGGTGGTCAAATATATTCAGAACAACGATCCTACCCTGCTATTCGTGCAGTTCGATTCCGTAGATGGAGCTGGCCATGGGAGCGGATATGGCTCGTCCAAGCATCTCGCCGCCATCACCGCTGTTGACAAGCTGATCGGGGATATCTACGATGCGGTCAAACAGAAGAATATCCTTGATGAGACGCTGTTCATAGTCTCGGCCGATCACGGTGGCACTCCGGAGGGCTCACATGGCGGAGACACCGAAGCGGAGAGATATGTGTTTCTGGGGGTCGCCGGCCCGACAGTCGTGATAGGCGGGCGGATCCAGAATCCGGAAGTGAGGGACATCGCCGCTATCTCGGCTTATGCGTTGGGACTGGATTTTCCGGAGACTTGGACCGGAATTGTCCCCGGCGGATTGTTCCTGGGAGTGGAAGCGATGGCGCGTCATGAGATGGATCCCGAGGATATCCCGGTGTCTGAGTTCCGTAAGCACCAGACTGAGGCCACACCTGAAATTGGCAATCTCAAAGACATTCTCTCCGGACACGAGATTGTCGCTTATCTTCCTTTTGACGGAGACGGAAAAGATGCCCTTGGAAAGGTCGAGACCGTAGCTAACGGCAAATTGTATTACTCCGACGCTTATTACGGCAAAGGCGTGGATTTGTCTGACGGATATGTGACTCTTAAGGATGTCTCTGTTGGAACCAGCTCATTCTCAGTGGCTTTATGGATAAAGACAAACGGAGTGTCTTCCGATCCGTGCATTATTTCGAACAAGGATTGGAACAGTGGCGGCAACAGCGGCTTCGTGTTGTCCTTGCGAAGTGACGGGGACATCAAGTTCAATGCTGGTCACAATGGAAACAGAATGGATCCGGCAGCCGGCTTGCCTTTTGATTACCAAAAGGGTTGGATGCATGTCATCCTTGTCGTGGACAGGAAGGCGAACAAGGCGCGCATCTATTATGACTTCAACCTGGATGTGGAAAGTGATATTCCGGCGGAACTGAGAAACGTCTCATTCGATGCCCTTGACTTGAATATAGGACAGGACGGAACTGGGCATTACAACGCTAAACTGGCCGCCCAACTGGATGAGATGATCATCACCTCCGACGTGCTGGGAGAAGATGATATAGCCAAACTGAAGGCCTATTACGAATAAATTCAGGATTCTTTTTTCTTCGTCAGCAGCTCCAGGGCGAGAACCATCGCTACTCCGACTAAAGCCCAGATGATTGCTCCGGGGACATGCAGCGCTCCTACAGGGTTGCCATTCAGCACATTCGCCGCTTCGTTGGCCGCTTTGTCGGCCCATGGCCAGACCTTGATAAGGGCTCCGAGTGTGAATCCGATCAAGACAAGAAGGGTCTGCTTCTCAAACTTGCCGATCAACCAGTGAAGGAACTTTGAGAATGCGGCAATTCCTATGACGCAGCCGATGGCGAACACGAGCAGTACGGGAATATTCAACTCGCTGACAGCCTTCATGATGTACTCGTATTTCCCGAGCAGGACAAGGATGAAACTACCTGAGATTCCAGGGAGGATCATGGTGCAGATGGCGATAGCGCCACAGACAGCGATAAACCACATGTCGGATGTTGTCTCGGTTGGTGACAACATGCAGATCACGGCTCCGAGAGCGATGCCCAGAATGAGCCATATCACATCGGATCCTTTCCAATCTTTGATGTCGATGAGCATGAATATGGCTGAGACGATAATCAACCCGAAGAAGAAAGCCCATGTCTGGACGGGGTGATGAGCCAGGACATATTCCATCAGTTTGGCAAGGGAGAACACGCTGACAATCACGCCGATAGCAAGCCAGAGGAGGAAAGTTCCATGAATTGCCTTCCAGAATCCTTTAAAATCACCTTTAAGCAGGAGCTTCCAAGAGGAGACACTCAAAACGGCATTAAGAGCGTCGATGAGCTCGTTGAATATTCCTGTCAAGAGGGCGATCGTTCCGCCGGATACTCCCGGGATAACATTTGCCGCTCCCATGGCATATCCCTTGAGAGCGACAACGATATTCTTGATTATGTTTGACTTCATACTACTGGATCTTTCCGAGATATACTTTCATCGCATTGAAGCTGTCCAATTGCGACAGGTCTTTTCCGGCCGGGTCTGAGACAACCAGATCGAAAAGGTCGCCACCCAGTTGCTTTCGGCCTATCTTGAAACGGGCTTTTGAGGTCCTTGCCATGTATTCAATGGCAAAATCAGGCTCTTTGATGAGTGAGATGAACACATCCGGAGCTCTCTCTTCCAGGACGCCCATCTTGTACTTGTTGGGGCGTCCGAGCCAGTCAAGGTCTTTCTTTGTGATCGTGGTCTGGATGCTGGTGATGAGACGGTCTTCGCTTCCGATCTTCCGGAAATCCTGGAAGAATACGGCCCCGTTGATGTCCATTCCACGGAAGTAGTTCATTATCGTTGTCTTACAGGTGTCGAAAGACGGATCTTCCACATCTATGATCGCGACATAAGATTTTATCTTGGTAAGGGGAAGTATCCCGGTCGGGACTGTGCTGGCATGCCGGCGCAGGCTCCTTTTCCTGAAAATATCCTTTACGAAATCAAACATAATCTTACTGGTTGTTGATAGTCCCTATCAATTGTCGGATCTCGGCTTTGGCATCCCTCCATCTGGGGACGTCGATCTTTGTTCCGACAACCTCGACGACCTTTGCCGCAATTATCGAGCCGACTTCTCCACACACTCTCAAAGGGAGTCCGAGAGAGTGGGCGTATAGGAAGCCTGCGGCGTAGGTGTCTCCGGCTCCCGTGGCGTCAATTGTCGCTGCCGGCCATGCCTCAATGTAGTGATATTCATCTCCTTGTTGGACCATGGATCCGTCCTTTCCGACTTTGACCACGGCGATCTCGCATTGAGATGCCAGAGAAGCGAGGGCTTCCCGTGGCTCAAGTTTGGTGTAGGCTCTAGCCTCGCTTTCATTCGCGAAGACTATGTCAATGTACTTTTCGACAAGATTGTGGAAGAAAGCCTCGTTGGATTCCACGACATTGTACGAGGCCATGTCGATCGAAATCTTACAGCCGGCATCTTTTGCCATTTGAACAGCCTGGCGTATAAGGTCTTGGTTCTGAACCAGATAGCCTTCGATGTGAAAATAATCATATCCCTCGAAATACTCTGGCTTCAGATCTTCCGGGACCAGTTCCAAGGCGGCTCCCATGTAGTCGGCGAAGGTCCTTTCGGCGTTAGCTCCCGTGATGAAGCACATTGCCCGGCCGGAGCCTTTCGATCCTTCCAGAAGGTTGGTCTTGACACCAAATTGCTCGAGGGTGCTCTTGTACAGGTGTCCCAATTCGTCGTTGCCGATCTTGCCGATGAAGCAAGAAGGCATTCCGAATATTGAAGTGCAGGTGATTGTGTTGGCCGCTGAGCCTCCAGGAACATATTTCACTCCATATTCCTTTAGTTTCGACCAGATCCGGTCTCCGGTCTCCAGGTCAACATGCTGCATGCTCCCAGGAGGGAGGTGATACTCCTTGAGCATTGAGTCGTCAGGGAAGACCGCAAGGATGTCAGTCAGGGCGTTTCCGATTCCGAGTATTGATTTCATACGGTAAAATGGGCGTTATGGCTTTACAATCTACAAATTTACGATAATTTGATTAAATTTGTTAGCATGAATAAGAAGGTCGGGAATATTCTCAAGTATGGCGGGTCCGTGATTCTCGCGGCGGTGTTGTTGTATCTGGCTTTCCGCAAGGTTAATTGGACAGACTTCTGGGCTGCTTTGAAAGCGTGCCGTTGGGAGTTTGTGCTTCTTTCATGCGTGTTTGGCTTTTTTGGTTTTATCTTGAGGTCGCTCCGATGGAGAGAGGTGCTTCTTCCGATTGATCCCACCACAAAGACTCTGACTTGTTTCAACGGAGTGAATATAGGCTATGCCGTGAACATGGTTCTTCCAAGGGTCGGTGAGGTTCTGCGTTGCACCTACATTACAGCCCATTCCAAGAAGGTCAAAGATCCCCAGACGGGAGAGGAGAAGCATCTTGCCTCCTTTGACAAGGCCCTCGGGACCGCTGTTCTAGAGCGGTCTGTGGATGTGTTCATGCTCTTTGGCCTCCTGGTCGTGTTCCTTCTTTTCACATGGGACAAGTACGGCGGTTTTTTCGCCGAGAAGATTTTCGGTGCCGCTTCCGGCAGGTTCACTTTGGGTAAGGTAGGGATCATCCTCCTGGTTATCATTGCCGCGGCGGCTTCAGCATGGACGGTTTTCCGGTTCGCCGGAAGGTGGCAGCCGCTCAGGGTCGTCAAAGATTTCTGCAAAGGATTGTGGCAAGGGTTCATCAGTTGCCTAAAGATGAAGCGTGGCTGGTGGTTCGTCCTGCTCACTATTATGTTGTGGATCTGTTATTGGATGATGAGCGCGACGATCTTGTGGGCGGTGCAAGGAATCGATACGTCGACAGTTTCTTCTGGTCTGGCCTCTGCGGTCGAGACCGTAAGGAGCCTGAATATGATCGACGCGTTGTTCCTGATGCTTGCCGGCGCCCTTTCCTCCATTGTTCCTGTTCCTGGCGGATTCGGCGCGTTCCATTTCATCGTTGCTGGCGCCGTGTCCTATGTCTACGGTCTTCCATTTGAATTCGGAATCATCTTCGCCACTCTTTCACATGAGTCCCAGGAGCTTAACCAGCTGATTTGGGGAGGTATCTCATTTGTTATCGAGCAATTCAGAAAAGATTAGATATGAAGCTATTAAAGGTCTTGTTAATCGCTGCCGTCATCTCAGTCCTTCCTATGGTTGGAGGCCTTTCGGCGCAGACAAAGCTTTCCTCAAAACAGCTTTACTCGCAGTTCCAGAATCCTGACACCCGTTACCGTCCTTTTGTCAGATGGTGGTGGAATGGAGACCGGGTCAACGCGGAGGAGCTTGTGAGGGAACTTCGCCTTATGAAAGATGCCGGCATCGGAGGAGTCGAGATCAACCCCATCGAATTCCCTTCAGGGGCGGATACCCTCGACACCAAACCTCTTAAATGGCTCAGTGACGAGTGGATCGACATGCTGAAGGTGGTCTTTGACGA
>ONUG01000009.1 GCA_900320965.1 uncultured Bacteroidales bacterium
CTTCACGCAGAAGCCGTGGATCGTCGTCACGAAATCTCCGGCTGCCCCGCCCGGACACATGGCCGCAATCCTCGTCTTCATCTCCTGAGCGGCCTTGTTGGTGAAGGTCATGCAGAGAATGTCTGACTGAGGGATCCCCATGGTCCTGAGAAGGTAGGTGTAACGATGAGTCAGGGTTCTGGTTTTACCGGAACCGGCTCCCGCGACAACTCGTACTGTCCCTTCAGTACACTCAACCGCTTCTTTTTGCTCTGGATTCAGGACGTCTTCCATGATTGATCACTTTATTCCCGAGTCCAAATATAAGCCTTGCTTGTGCCAAAGTAGGGTACAAGCAGTCGAGAAATATTTTTTTAACGCTGGGGTAGAGGTTTGTCCAGGCAGATTGCCTTGATGTATCTTTTCACGACGCTGTGCGCTGGGGCGGGCATCCCGCCGTGGTCGTAACCGTCGAACTCGTACAGAAAGACGTTCTCGTTCCCTACGAGTTTCATCATCCGCCAGAAATATGCCTGCTCCTCATAGCGGCCGTATAGCTCAAGCTCCCTGTCACCGGAAAGGACCAGCATCGGCATCGGGAGTTTGCGTGCGTGATAAATCGGGGCGTTCTCGTCTGCGATCACTTGTAAGGGGCCTATTCCCATCCCTTTACGCACGTTGTAATGGGTCATCTTCTGTGCGCTGTAGGGGAAGGCTCCCGCTATCTTGTCCGCATCGATCCCGTAGGCCTCCAGCCAGTGTTTGTCGAGGACTATCATGTCGATAAGATAGCCTCCGGCGGAATGGCCGGCCACGAATATCTTATCAGGGTCTCCACCCCTCGAGGCAACCTCCTTGAAGGCCCATGCGACAGCCGCCGCGGCGTCATCTATGATCTCTTTGACATCTGCTTTGGGGAGCAGCCGGTAGTTTACTCCGATTATCCCTATTCCGGAATCCTTGAGCCCTTCCGGGATCTCTTTCCGGCCTCCTTCTAGTCCGCCTCCATGGAACCAGACAATGGTCGGAAACCCTTTAATGTCAGATGGATAATAAAAATCCAGGACGCATCTTTGGGCGGCGTATTCTCCCGCATCCTGGTGGTAGGGGATATCGGTCTCAAGTTTATATCCGCTCCTTTCCTGGCCAATCGCGATGATGGCCAGAAGGCAGGCCGCAAGGGCAATAACTATCCTTTTCATTTCACTTCAGTTAATTCGCCAGTGACAGAATCTATAATGAAACCTCGGACGGTGACGTCTTTGGGGATCAGCGGGTGGCTCACGATTGCCCCAACTGTCTTGCGGACAGATGCTTCCGTGTTGTGGAAACCTTCCAACCATTCGTCAAGATCCACATCCTTCCTTGTAAGTTCACTTTCAGAAATACCTCTTTTCAGCATCTCTTCCTTAAAGTGATGGAAACTCATGTGACAGGCCCCGCAGGTGGTGTGCGCCACGACCATTATCTCTTCAACACCAAGCTCGTACACGGCCACAATAAGGCTGCGCATAGCCGAGTCCCATGGTGTGGGAATAACCGCTCCGGCGTTCTTTATGATCTTGGCGTCTCCGTTCTTCAGCCCCAGCGCTTCCTGGAGGAGGACTGAAAGGCGGGTGTCCATGCAGCTGAGGATCGCCAGTTTCTTGTCGGGGAATTTGTCGGTGATATGTTTCTGGTAGCCTTTGGCTGCCACATACTCTCGATTGAAAGCGAGAACCTGGTCTATATTGCTCATATTAAAGTGATTGTGTTTCCTGAAGCGGGGATGTATTTCCCGAGAAGATCCTCGGTCTTTATCTTGACGAAGCAGGTCGCTGTGCCATCGGTGCATGCGAACATCTCGCTTTCAGCGACGCTCCGGTCCATCACGAGGTGGACTATAGCGCACGAGGGGAGGATGGCGCTTAGAATGGTGGTCGCTCCGACCAGCACCCCGGTCAACTCCATAAGTTTGTCGGCGGGCGCGAAAGACACCCTTGGAATACCGAGGGCTCCGCAGAAGTCCCTGGTTACGAATGGCTTGTCGTCAGTTGTAACATACAGGTAAAACTCAGTTTGCTGCCTGTTGCAGAGGAACACTGTCTTGACGATCCTGACCCCTATCTTCTCGTCGATGTGCTGACAGTCCTCCATCGTGAGGCCCGGGTCGGTGTCAACTCTCTCGAAAGGAATATCCAACGAGGCGAAAGTCTCATAAACCTTTCTCTGCAGTTCCGAAGAGAACTCCGTCGGGGGAGTGGTGATTATCTCGCTAACCTTGAACATGATAAGACTATTTTTCCCTGACAGACTTTCCTGTCATGTGTTCGATGGTAAGTTCCAGGACGGCGGCGTGGCGGGCACTCTCGGCCATCTCTTTCTCGAGATAATCCTCTCCCGGGAAATATTTCCGGCCGAACTTTCTTAGCATATCGTCGTGTTTGGGGGCATCAGTGATCTCCTTGAGGCGACCGAAGCAGACCACGCTCTTGACATGGTACCACCAGTCGCCAGGCTCTTTCTCTGGCTCTCCGAGAACTGTGAAACACGCTTTGTCACAAGCTCTTAACGAATCTATTTTATGGCCCTGCATGGCGCTGTGGAAATAAACTTTCCCATCCTCGTGGTAGAAATTGATCGGGAAAGAATATGGGTAACCGCCGTCACCTATGACTGAGAGGAATCCCCGGTAAGCCTTGTCAAGAATATCCCGGCACTCCTCCGGCGGGAGTGCCTGCTTGAACCGATCCATGTTAAATGAGTTTGTAGTACCAGGCGAGAATTATCTCGAATAGTTTTGACGGTAGAATCCGTTTGGCGAACACCGCCAGCTTCTGGAGCGGCGAGGCTATAACATAATGATTCGCCGGTCTCTTGGATTTAATGATCCTGGAAATTTTTCCGGCAAGATATTCGGGTTTCAGACCGGTAGTCTCGTCATGCTCGATGCTCGAGAGGGAAGTGGCGTATTTTGGATATGCGGCTTGAACTTCTTCGGCAGCGATTGATCGACGGCTCGAGGTGAATCCGGTGGCGAAGTCTCCCGGCTGGATCGCTATCACCTTTATTCCGAAGTCCCTAGTCTCCAGCCGCAGGGCCTCGAGATAACCTTCGATGGCGAATTTGCTTGCCGAGTACAGGCCCTGGAAGGGGAGTCCCATCAGTCCGCCTATTGAGCTGACGCAGATGATCTTACCTTCTCTTTGGCTTCGCATTATCGGCACGATCCGGTGCAGGAAACGGACCATTCCGAGCCAGTTCACGTCCATTTGGACTTTGGCGTCCTCGACAGAAGCGAACTCCAATGGTCCGCCGTATCCCATTCCAGCGTTGTTTATGAACACATCGATCCTGCCCTCCTTCTGAAGAACCGTGTCCACAGCGGCATTGACTTGTCCTTCGTCAGTGACATCGGCTTCCAGATAAACCACACCCGGAATCCGTTCCCCAGCTTTGCGGTGCGTGCCATAGACCGTATGACCCTCAGCTGAGAGCCTCTGGGCCATAGCCCGGCCGAAACCTGAAGAAATGCCAGTTATCAACACTACCATATTTACAAATATATGAATTTTCGCCAAACTGGCGCTGTAATATTACAGCCTTGCGGCGAGCATGGCCTCACAGCCTTCTAGGATGTCCTGGAAGGTTGTCTCGAAATCGCCTGTGTACCAAGGGTCGGCGACATCCCGGCTCCGTCCTGTATAGGACATCAACAGATGGATCTTGCCTTCCGGGTCTGAAGGGATTATTCGCCTGATCAGTCGAAGGTTAGACGCGTCCATGCAGATAATCCTGTCGAAGCGGGCGTAATCAGCCGGGGTTATTCTCCTCGCCCTTTTCGAGTTGTCGAAAGGTACCCCATGCTGGTTTAGGCAACGCTTTGCCGGGGGATTGATCGGGTTGCCGGTCTCCTCGTCGGACACGGCTGCGGATTCGATGTGATATTCATCCTCAAGCCCTCTGGAGCGGACCAGCGCCTTCATCACGAACTCGGCCATCGGGGACCTGCATATATTGCCGTGGCAGATGTACAAGATTTTTACCATATTCTATAAATCATTGCAGGATAAATAATTGACCAGAGCCTCCGTCACTCTTTTCACTCCTCCAGGAGTCGGATATATTCCGGAGAAATACCAATCGCCGTGGTGAGCGGGACAAGCCTCATGAAGCCCTTCCAGCGACTGGAACACGAGTTCCACGGGTGTGGCCATCCCTTCGGGCCGCAACATTCGAGCCATTTCCTTGCTGATCATCCCGGCGGAGAATGGTTTGTAGATTTCCCGTACCAGATTCGCCATGTCCTCCGTGGGCTTCTGGAGTTCCAGCTCGCATTCCTTACGCAAGTCTATCAATTCATTTTCCTGTCCGCTGTCTTTCCAGAGCTTCATCGCCGCCCTGAAAGCGCAGAGTTCCTCAAGACGCGGCATGTCTATGCCATAGTAATCCGGATACCTGACTTGCGGGGATGAACTTACCATGACGATTTTTTTCGGATGGAGCCTGTCAAGGATCTTGAATATGCTGTCTTTGAGTGTCGTTCCCCGGACAATGCTGTCGTCGATGATGACGAGGTTGTCCTTGCCCGGGCGGAGGCTGCCGTACGTGATGTCATAGACATGGGAGGCGAGATCGTCCCTTGATCCGGCCTCGGTTATGAATGTCCTCAGCTTGATGTCTTTCCATGCGACTTTCTCGCTCCGGACATCCATCCCCATCCTCCTGAAGCCCTCGACCATCCCGTAGAACGCGACTTCCGCGGTGTTCGGGATAAATGAGAAAACTGTGTTCCCGATGTCTCCTTCTATCGCATCAAGAACTTGTGGGACAAGTAGTTCCCCAAGTTTTTTGCGTTCCCGGTATATGTCCGAGTCAGACCCCCGGCTGAAGTAGATCCTCTCGAATGAGCATTTGAAATCTCCTCTTTGGGAGAATATTCTCTCCACCGAACTCTCTCCGCTCTTCCTGACTATCAGCGCTTCCCCCGGAGGCAACTCGCGGACTTCCCCGGCATCCACATTGAAAACAGTCTGGAGGACCGGCCGTTCGCTGGCCAGGGCGACTACCTCATCGTCCCTATAATAGAATGCCGGACGTATCCCCCAAGGATCCCTGATCGCGAACATCTCGCCGCTCCCGGTCAGTCCGCACATCACATAGCCTCCGTCGAATTTGTCAAGCGTGGAGCGGAGGACGTTCTCTATCTTGACATTGTCGTCAATAAACCGTGTGATCTCCAGACCTTTTTTCCCGGCCTCCTTGGCCTTCATGTAGTTCCGCTCGACCTCCCGGTCCAGGCGGTGTCCCATCAGTTCAAGAGTGATGTAAGTGTCGCTGTAGATGCGGGGGGACTGCCCTTGGCTGACCATATCCTCGAAAATCTCATCGACATTAGTCATGTTGAAGTTGCCGCACAGGCAGAGGTTCCTGGCTCTCCAGTTGTTCCTGCGCAGGAAAGGGTGCACGTATGACAACCCCGATTTCCCGGTGGTGGAATATCGTAGGTGTCCCATCAGCAGCTCGCCTTGGAAAGAACTGTCCACCCTGCCGAAGATCTCGGTGATGGCGTCTTTGCCTTCTGCCCTCTCCCTGAACATATACTCCTCACCTGGGGGATTTGTCAGGTTGACGCAAGCTATTCCCGCACCCTCCTGGCCGCGGTTGTGCTGCTTCTCCATCATCAGGTAGAGCTTGTCAAGGCCATACCTGCCGGTACCGTATTTGTCCTGGTAGTATCCGAGCGGCTTGAGAAGGCGGATCATCGCCACGCCGCATTCGTGTTTGAGCTGATCAGTCATTTCCCGCGCATTCTTTTATGAAATCCATGAATAAGGGATGGGGGCAAAGCACCGTTGAGGAATATTCAGGGTGGAACTGAGTCCCGATGTACCATCTGTGCGAGGGAACCTCCACTATCTCAACAAGATCGTTCTCGGGATTGATCCCGACGCATTTCATCCCGGATGCCTCAAGGGCATCCCTGAAATGGTTGTTGACCTCGTAGCGGTGGCGGTGCCTCTCACTGACGAGATCCGCTCCTCCATAGGCGGCTCTCGCTTTGCTGTCTTCTGCCAGACGGCAATTGTAAGCTCCCAGCCTCATTGTGCCTCCGAGGTTTGTGATGTTTTTCTGCTCCTCCATCATGTCTATGACGTTGTGTGGGGTGACGGGGTTCATCTCCATGCTGTCGGCATCCTTGAGCCCAAGGACGTCGCGTGAATATTCAATGACCATCATCTGCATGCCGAGGCATATCCCGAAAGCCGGCAGGTCGTGGGTCCTGGCATATCCGGCGGCTATGATCTTGCCCTCGATCCCCCTCTGGCCGAATCCTGGGCAGATGACTATTCCGTCAAGGCCTGCGAGCCTGTCCGCCACATTATCCGCGGTGATCTCCTCACTGTTGACGAACACGGCCTTTACTTTCCTGTCGCGATAGACTCCGGCATGGGTGAGACTCTCAGTGATGCTCTTGTAGGCATCCTGGAGGGAGTATTTCCCTACAAGACCTATCGTCAAGACATTCAATGCGTTACGCCTTCTTTCAAGGAAGGAACGCCAGTCTTTCAGCTCGGGCGGCGGTCCGGGCTCTATCCCCATTTTCTTCAGGCAGATGGCATCGAGCCCTTGACGGAGCATGTTGAGGGGAACCTCATAGATTGAAGGTAGATCCTGGCTTTGGATTACCGCCTCAACCTCCACGTTGCAGAAGTGCGCGACTTTCGCTCTCAGGTCGTCGCTGAGGTCATGTTCTGTCCTCAGCACCAAGACTTCCGGCTGGATTCCAAGGCCCTGGAGCTGCTTGACGCTTGTCTGGGTCGGTTTGGTCTTGAGTTCTCCGGCCGCGCTAAGGTAAGGGACATAAGTAAGGTGGATGTTCAGGGCGTTCCGTCCGAGCTCCCACCTCAGTTGCCTTATGGCCTCAAGGAACGGCTGTCCTTCGATGTCTCCGATAGTGCCCCCTATCTCGGTGATCACGAAATCAAAAGGTTCTTTCGAAGCGTTCAGGCGGATCCGCCTTTTTATCTCGTCGGTGATGTGGGGCACTACCTGGATAGTCTTGCCGAGGTAGTCACCGCGCCTCTCCCTTTCAATTACGCTCAGGTAGATTTTGCCTGTCGTGACACTGTTGTCCCTGGTTGTCCGTATCCCTGTGAACCTCTCGTAATGACCGAGGTCCAGGTCTGTCTCCTGCCCGTCCGCCGTGACGTAGCATTCCCCATGCTCATAAGGGTTCAGTGTGCCCGGATCTATGTTGATGTACGGGTCGAACTTCTGTATAGTGATCTTATAGCCTCTGGCCTGCAGCAGTTTCCCAAGCGAGGCGCTGATTATCCCTTTGCCAAGGGAGGAGGCCACACCTCCGGTTATGAATATGTATTTCGTCTCCATCTCGTTCAGCTTATGAACAGCAGTTCGCGGTATTTGGGAAGTGGCCACAGGCGGTTATCCACGATCTCCTCGAGTTTGTCTATGGGGCGGCGAATCCCGGCCAGGCTTTCAGCTATTTCCCGGTAGGCCAAAGCTTTGTGGTATTCATCGGCGATGACGTTGGCTTTCTTTCGGGCTTCTTTCATGCGATCCACTTTTGTCCTGATATCTTCCACGTGCCCGGAAATCTTGTCGAGGATCTCTTTGTCGGTGACCAGTTTCCCACAGTCCCCGAACACATCTTTGTAGAGTGACATGTTCTTTAGGATAGCGGTCTCGTATTCAATCGCCGCGGGGATGATGTGGTTGATCGCCATCCGTCCCATAACCCTCGCCTCTATCTGGACTTTCTTGGTGTAGGTTTCCCACTTGACCTCATTCCTGGCCGCCAATTCTTTTTCGGAATACACCCCTGTCGCGGTGAACATCTCCAAGGCCTCCGGGCTGGTGAAGGCCTTGAACATCTCCGGGACGCTGGTCTCGACATCAAGCCCTCTCCTGGCGGCCTCTTCCTTCCACTCGTCAGAGTAGCCGTTGCCGTCGAAGCATACCGTGTCTATCACAGAGGCTATCAGCGGTTTCAGCGAATCCATGACAGCTATGTCCAGAGGGACGCCTGAGGCCATCCTTTTGTCAACATCTTTCTTGAAGTCAGTCAGTTGCATTGCTACCGCGGCGTTCAGGACCGTGAGAGGCCCGGCGCAGTTCGCGGACGACCCCACTGCCCTGAACTCGAACCTGTTGCCAGTGAAAGCGAATGGGGATGTCCTGTTGCGGTCGGTGTTGTCCACGAATATCTCAGGGATTTCCACAAGTCCCACGCTCTTACCTTGTTTCCCGGCGATCTCGATCGGAGTCCCTGAAGGGACTTCCAGCAGTTTGCGGAGCACCCCGGTCATGGTTCTGCCGAGGAAGGCGGAGATGATCGCCGGCGGTGCCTCGTTGGCTCCCAGCCTGTGGGCGTTGGTGGCGCTTGCTATGCTGGCTTTCAACAGGGCGTTGTATTTCTGGACGGCCACCAGTACATTCACGAAGAAAGTCACGAATTGCAGGTTGCCTTTGGCGTCTTTTCCGGGAGCCAGCAACGCCGTCCCGGTGTCCGTGCCGAGGGACCAGTTATTGTGCTTCCCGGAACCGTTGATCCCGTCGAAAGGCTTCTCGTGGAGGAGCGCCACGAAGCCGTGTTTCCTGGCTATCTTTCTCATGAGGTTCATCACGAGTTGGTTCTGGTCATTCGACAGGTTCGCCTCGCCGTAGATCGGCGCGAGCTCGAATTGGTTGGGAGCCACTTCGTTGTGACGGGTTTTTATCGGTATTCCCAGTTTGTGCCCGGCGATCTCAAGGTCTCTCATGAACTCCGCGACCCGTGGCGGGATGGCTCCGAAATAGTGGTCGTCAAGCTGCTGGTTTTTGGAGGAGGCGTGTCCCATGAGTGTGCGTCCTGTGATCATCAGGTCGGGCCTGGCCGCATACAAGGCCTCATCCACGAGGAAATATTCCTGCTCCCACCCGAGATAGGAATACACTTTTGACACATCGGGGTCGAACAGGCGGCAGATCGGGACCGCCGCGTCGTTGACCGCTTTCAGGGCTTTCTTGAGAGGAGTCTTATAGTCGAGCGCCTCTCCGGTGTAGGAGATGAACACGGTAGGGATGCACAAGGTGTCATCCATGATGAATACCGGTGAAGTGGGGTCCCAGGCGGTATAGCCTCTCGCCTCGAAGGTCTCCCTGATGCCTCCGCTGGGAAATGAGGAGGCGTCAGGTTCCTGCTGGACCAGGGAAGACCCGTCGAAAGTCTCGATGATCCCGCCTTTGCCGTCATAGTCGATGAGGGAGTCGTGCTTCTCGGCTGTCCCTTCCGTGAGGGGTTGGAACCAATGCGTCACATGTGTGACGTTGTGCTCCAGAGCCCATTCTTTGATCCCCTTCGCGACCATGTCAGCCGTCTCCCTGTCCAGGGATCCCCCTTTGTCGATGCAGTCGAGCAGCGAGGCGAGAGTTTTGGCGTCAAGGTACTTGCGCATTTTTACCCGGTCGAAGACCAGTTCTCCGAAATAGTCGGAGACTTTCTTTTGGGGAACATCCGCCGGAAGGGCCTTCTTCTCGAAGGACCCCTTCACCAATTCAAGTCTGTCTGTACTCATTTTGTTGAATATTTGTTAAGTGTAAGTGCCCTGTTAACGAAAGAGGGCTAGTCCGCCATGGACTAGCCCTCTTTATCGCTTATGATGGGTTGTATTACCATTTGTCTGTTAGTTCGTTGACGCGATTTTAGGAAAAAATCGCGAACTATGAATCATTTTTTTTGACTTTATCGATTTACGGGGAAAGACCTCCCTTTTTTGTCTTAAGGCGAAAAATGTGTATATTTGTCCGTTTGGCCGGTTGATGCGGTCATGATTGAAACTAAATTATTCGTATCGATATGAAATTGAAAATTGTTGTCCTGGCTAAGCAGGTGCCCGACACAAGGAATGTCGGCAAGGACGCTATGACGGCCGAAGGTACCGTCAACCGCGCCGCCCTGCCCGCCATTTTCAATCCGGACGACCTTCTCGCTCTCGAGCAGGCCCTCCGTCTCAAGGAACAGAATCCCGGATCGACCGTGGGAGTCCTCACTATGGGCCCGCCCCGTGCCGGGGAGATCATCCGTCAGGGACTTTATAGAGGCGCTGACACCGGTTGGCTGCTGACTGACAGGCTTTTCGCTGGAGCTGACACGCTTGCCACCTCTTACGCCCTCGCCACCGCGATCAAGAAGATCGGAGATGTTGACATCGTGATCGGAGGACGTCAGGCCATCGATGGTGACACCGCTCAGGTCGGCCCCCAGGTCGCCCAGAAACTCGGTCTCAATCAGGTGACCTACGCTGAGGAGATCAAGGTTGAGGACGGCAAGGCCACTGTCCGTCGTCATATTGACGGAGGTGCTGAGACTGTGGAGGTTCCGCTTCCCGCTCTTATCACTGTCAACGGAAGCGCCGCTCCCTGCCGCCCGCAGAACACCAAGCTCGTTATGAAATACAAGAGGGCTTCCTGCCCCATGGAGCGTCCTGCTGAGGTTCCTTACGCTGAGCTTTATGAGGAGCGCCCTTACTTGACTCTCAATCAGTGGAGTGTCGCCGATGTTGACGGGGATCCTTCACAGTGCGGCCTCGTCGGTTCGCCGACTAAGGTCAAGAGTGTCCAGAATATCGTCTTCCAGGCTAAGGAGTGCAAGCATCTGACCGCCTCCGACGCCGACATAGAGGGCATGATCAAGGAATTGTTGGATGAGAAGATAATCGGATAGAGCCATGAACAACGTATTTGTATATTGCGAGATAGAAGGGACGACCGTTATGGAGGTCTCCCAGGAGTTGCTCACCAAGGGCCGCAAGCTCGCCGATGAGCTCGGAGTCCAGCTTCACGCTGTTGTCGCCGGCACAGGAATCAAGGGAAAGGTTGAGGATCAGATACTTCCTTACGGAGTTGACAAACTCTTCGTCTTTGATGGCGAGGGTCTCTTCCCTTACACCTCCGCTCCCCACACTGACATTCTTGTCAATCTGTTCAAGCAGGAGCAGCCTCAGATCTGCCTTATGGGAGCGACCGTGATCGGCCGTGACCTCGGCCCGAGGGTCTCTTCTTCACTGACCAGCGGCCTCACCGCCGACTGCACCCAGCTTGAGATCGGTCCCTACACCGACAATAAGACCGGAAAGACCTACGAGAACCTTCTCTACCAGATCCGTCCCGCTTTCGGAGGCAACATCGTCGCGACGATCGTCAATCCTGACCACCGTCCGCAGATGGCGACCGTCCGCTCGGGCGTCATGAAGAAGGCTGTTTACGATGGCAAGGCTGCCGGCGAGGTGGTCTATCCTGCTGTCAATGAATATGTCTCGCCTGAGGCATACGTCGTGAAAGTCCTCGACCACCATGTGGAGCAGGCCAAGCATAACCTCAAGGGAGCTTCCATCGTTGTTTCCGGAGGTTACGGAATGGGCAGCAAGGAAGGTTTCGACATGCTCTTCGAGCTTGCGAAGGTCCTTCACGCCGAGGTTGGCGCCAGCCGCGCCGCCGTTGACGCCGGTTTCTGCGACCATGACCGCCAGATCGGTCAGACTGGTGTGACCGTCCATCCGAAGGTTTATATCGCCTGCGGTATCAGCGGCCAGATCCAGCACATCGCTGGAATGCAGGACAGCGGTATTATCATCAGCATCAACACCGACCCGGACGCCCCGATCAACAAGATCGCTGATTACGTTATCACGGGCCCTGTCGAGGAGGTTGTGCCGAAACTCATCAAGTACTACAAGCAGAACAGCAAATAAGGAGGACAAGCAATGGCAAATTACTATACTGACCATCCGGAGATCGGATTCCACCTTAATCATCCCCTCATGCGCAGGGTCGCCGAGCTCAAAGAGCGCGGATATTCCGAGAAAGAGCGCTACGAGGAGGCTCCCGTTGACTACGAGGACTGCATCGAGAACTATCGTCGCTTGCTCGAGATTGCGGGTGACATCGCCGCCAACACCATCGCTCCCAACTCGGAAGATGTTGATCTTGAGGGACCTCACCTCGAGAACGGGCGTATGAAATATGCCTCCAAGACTGTTGAGAATATGGAGGCCGTCCGCCTTGCGGGTCTTTGGGGAGTTACCATGCCTCGCCGTTATGGCGGGCTCAACGCTCCTGAGACAGTATTCAGCATGGCGAGTGAGATTATCTCCGCCGCCGACTCCAGCTTCCAGAACATCTGGAGCCTTCAGAGCTGCGCCGAGACTCTTTATGAGTTCGGTAGCGAGGAGCAGAGGCAGAAGTTCATCCCTCGCATCTGCGCTGGCGAGACCATGTCCATGGACCTCACTGAGCCTGACGCCGGATCCGACCTTCAGAGCGTGATGCTCAAGGCCACCTGGAGCGAGGAGCAGGGATGCTGGCTCCTTAACGGAGTGAAGAGGTTTATCACCAACGGAGACTCTGATATTCACCTGGTTCTGGCCCGTAGCGAGGAAGGGACCCGCGATGGCCGCGGCCTTTCGATGTTCATCTATGACAAGCGTCAGGGTGGAGTCAATGTTCGCCACATCGAGCATAAGCTCGGTATCCACGGCTCCCCGACTTGCGAGCTGACTTACAAGGATGCCCGCGCTGAACTGTGTGGCGAGAGAAGGCTTGGCCTTATCAAGTACGTCATGGCCCTCATGAACGGTGCCCGTCTCGGAATCGGCGCGCAGAGCGTCGGTCTGAGCCAGGAGGCTTACAATGAGGCTGTCGCATACGCCGCTGAGAGAGCCCAGTTCGGTCAGAAGATCAACAAGTTCCCTGGTGTTTACGACATGCTCAGTCGCATGAAGGCCAAGCTCGATGCCAGCCGCTCGCTGCTTTACCAGACCTCAAGGTATGTCGATATCTACAAGGCCCTTGAGGACATCCAGAGGGAGCGCAAGCTCGAGGCCGATGAGAGGGCAGAGATGAAGACCTACAGCCGTCTGGCCGACGCCTTCACTCCTCTCTGCAAGGGTATGGCTTCCGAATATGCTAACCAGAACGCCTACGACGCCATCTCCGTCCACGGAGGTTCCGGCTTCATCATGGAGTACAAGAGCCAGAGGCTTTATCGTGACGCCCGCATATTCTCGATCTACGAGGGTACGACCCAGCTTCAGGTGGTCGCCGCTATCCGCTACATCACCAACGGAACATATCAGAATATCATAAACGACATGCTCGCTGAAGATGTTCTGCCTGAGCTGGTTCCGCTCAAGAATAAGATCGCTGGCTGCGCTCAGATCCTTTCCGAGTGCGTGGCCAAGGTCCGTGAGGCGGGAGACGCTGAGCTGCAGGACTTCCTGGCCCGCAGGCTCTACGACATGACCGGTGAGATCGTGATGTCACTGCTTCTTTTGCGTGACGCCACCGTTGCTCCCGACATGTTCCTGAAGTCCGCCAAGGTCTACTGCCAGATGGCTTGCGAGACCGTTGCCGGCAAGAGCTCCTACATCATGGGCTTCGACAAGGAGAGCCTTCCCGCTTTCCGTGCTGTCGAAGAGGCTGAATAATGGAACTTTATGAATATGCCAGGCCGGGCCTGATGGCCGGCAAGACAATTCTTTATGTACATGGATTCGCGTCGAGCGGACAGACTGGGAGCGTTCATACGCTCCGGCTGCTCCTGCCCGACGCGGCCGTTATTGCCCCTGACCTGCCTGTTGAGCCGGAGGAGGCGATGGAGTTGCTCCGTTCGGTCGTTGCTTCGGAAAAACCGGATTTGGTTATCGGTACCTCGATGGGCGGGATGTATTCCGAGATGCTTTACGGGATCGACCGGATCATTGTGAATCCTGCTTTCCAACTGGCTGACACTTTGCTGAAAAACAATGGGTTAGGGCGCAGGGATTTCCATAATAAAAGGGCTGATGGGGAAACTTCGTTCCTTGTCACCAAGACTCTTCTGGAGCATTTTAGGGAGGTCTCGTCGCATTGTTTTGCTCAAGCTGTGGAGGATCATGACCGTGTCTTTGGCTTATTCGGAACTCGTGACAATCTTGTCCACACCTTTGATCTGTTCCGGGAACACTATCCTCAGGCTATTCATTTTGACGGGGAACACCATCTAAATGACTCGGTGATTGTCCATTCCCTTCTTCCTGTGATCCAGAGGATTGATGACCGGCAGAATGGAGTGTCCCGTCCTGTCTTGTTCATTTCATTGAGTGACAGACTTGTGAATCATTCGAGCGGGATGAGGGGAGCGGTTGAGACTTTGTGCCAGAAATATGAGGTCCATATTGTCGCCTCGGTTGATTACAATTCTCCTGGGCAGTGCGAGGAAGTGTTCCGTTGGTGCGAGGACAACCTTGGTGTGTCGGTATGGAACCGTGTTGAGATCTGCAATCACAAGAATCTGATTCTGGCTGATTATCTTATTGACGCTGAGCCGGAAGCTGCTGGTGGCCAGGATTTTATGGGCACTTTCGTCCACTTCGGCTCCGACGCCTTCAAGACCTGGGAAGACGTCCTCACCTTCTTCTCCCGCCTCGGCGGCCAGTGAATTCGCTGTCCTGGATCAGTCGGCGGGGAAGGTGATGGCGGCTTGGCGGCGGATCTCGTCCATTATGCGGGCGACGGACAGGGAGTTGTCCAGGGAGTTGTTGCGGGACTCAAGCGAGCCGTTTTCGATGATGTCGATGAACTCTTTGAACTCGCAGAGGTACTCGTCCGGATCGCAAGGAACGGTAATATCTTCTTTCGCGGGACCGCTTGACCGTCCCGAAGTCGGCGCCCCTCTTTGTATGAGCTCCACTTGGCGGGTTATGTGGATCTGGTCAAGCGAGATAATTCCCTTGTCGCAGGAGATCTCAGTGCGGAGTCTTGAGTCGGCGATCTTGGAATAGACCGCGCTGGCGGTCATCCCCTCATATTCAAAAAGGACAGCGCCCTGGAGATCGATCGGACTCATTCCCCTTGAAGTCGGAACATTGACTGTCAGTACATTAGCCTTGATACCGGTGGGCATTCCGAAGAGGGCGACCATAGGGTAGATCGGGTATATTCCGATGTCAGTCAAGGCTCCTCCGGAACGGTCGGGATTGAAGGAACTCGGGACGGGAGAGTCCTCCTCGCCAGCAAGGATCCGCTTCAGAAGGTCGTATTTCGAGGAATATTGGCAAAACACTCCTGAATAGTTCCTGACGGATCCCATCTCTTTTAGCCGCTCCTGTACCATCCGGAAGTTGGGGCTCAAGGTCGAGATCATCGCCTCCATCAGGGCCACGCCGTTCCTCTTTGCCGCGGCGATCATCTCATTGACCTCCAAAGCGTTGGAGGCCAACGGCTTCTCGCATAGGACATGCTTGCCCATATTCATGCAACGGATCGCGATGTCGTGGTGGGTGTGGTTCGGCGTGCCGATGTAGATGGCGTCGATCGAAGGGTCGGAAGCCATCTCATCGATGTCCGTGAATGTCTTTGGAATATTGTGGCTGGCGGCGAAGGCCAACGCGTTCTCCTTTGTCCGTGAGCAAACCGCCGAGGCCTCGAACCGCGGCTCCAAAAAAGCTCCTTTCAGTACCCAGTCGCTTATGCGCCCGGTACCGACAATCCCGAATCTGATCTTTCTCATTTCAGTGCCCCTCTCTCCTCAAGATAATCCTCGATCATGGACACGGCGTTACCCTTGGATGCGTCTGTTATGGTAAGGAACTCTCGCCCGTAGCGGACATAAGTCTCTCTGGCTTTGCCAGTCAATGCGGGCTCGAGGAGAATGACACCCTGGATCTTGTGCCCTAGTTTGCTAACGGCTTTGACAACCTCGTTGCCACATGCTGAGTCACTTGCCAGGAAAACCATGTCTTCTTGGATGAAACTTTCCTTGCGCAGCCTCTTAACCATCGCCTCGACGTCTTTCTCGCTTCCCCTAAATCCGCATGTGTAACCTATCATGCCATTTGACACCATGGTTTTCACCAGATTCTCCGCCCACTCTGTCTTCAGCGGCTCATGGAAATAGATCAGAAGCGGCATGGCCCCCATTGATTCATCCAAGTTGCCGTTCTCGTCCGCAGGCTTGAACAGTTTGCCAAAAACCTTCTCTCCGCTTATGTAATAACTCATTTCCTCAACGATGATTCTTGAGCCGTCGGGGGAGATGACCCTGGTTCTAGGACCATTGTCTTTCATGTAATCCAAGCCTATTATCCCAAGCAGGGCCAACAGGAGGAGGGATACTATTGATATGATTAATTTCTTCATAGTACCAAAAATAAGTCTTTTTGTTGAATAATTCGTAAATTAGTAGCCTAAAACCGGGGATTGATGAAAGGTAAAGTCTTTGTTTCGCTTCTTCTGACGCTAGTGTTGACGTACTCTTGTGCCGTACAGAATCCTGGCGGATCCTCATCTGTCGCGTCTGAGGGCCCTAAGACTTATTTCTCGATCGACCAGATGCCTGATCTGGTGAAGTGTCTTCCAGCTCCTCCCGCATGGAAAAGTCAGGAGTTCCAATATGACTCAATCCGTTATTTCTGGGGTAAAGCCTTGAGGGCTGATTCCGCTCGGGCCGCTGTTGCCAACAGTGATGCCGTGTGGTCTTTGGAGGCCTTGTTCGGCTCTTTCAAGGACCAGTTCGGGATGGCTGTGTCCAAAGAAACCACGCCGGAGATATGGAAGCTGCTGGAAACCAGCATCTCAACAATTGATCTTATCCGTATCCGCCCCAAAGCCCATTTCCTGAGGAAGAGACCGTTTGAATATTTCGACGACCACATTCTGACAACTTGGGAGGAAGATGAGTTACGTGGTGAAGGGTCATATCCTTCCGGCCATACAATCCGCGGGTGGAGTGCGGCGCTCCTTCTTGCCGAGATCAACCCCGAGGCCGCTAATGAGATATTTGCCAGGGGATGGGAATATGGGGAGAGTCGGGTCATCGTAGGAGCGCATTGGCAGAGCGATGTTGATGCCAGCCGCGCGGCCGCAAGCATAGCCTATGACAAATTGCAGACAAGCCCGGCTTTCCGGAAACAAATGGCTAAGGCGAAAGCGGAATTCAAGAAATTGTCAACCGATTAATATTCAATAAATTATCTACAATGAAAAAACTTTTTATAATCGCTGTGGCCTTTACTGTTTGCGCCATGTCCGCATTCGCTCAAAGCAAAGACGAATCAGTCCGTTTGCCTGATATTGCGGTTGGAAGTGGACTGTTTTCCGCCGAGACCTTGACATATTTTGCTTTCAGTGATCACAATCTATTGAACGCTGGTGATTTCGAGACTTACAAAGGAAAGGCAAACACAGAGTTCCTGATGAATATCGTCGAATTGCGTGTGGATCCTTATCCTACAGGTCGCTTCGCTGTCGGTCTTGATTTCGACTGGGACTATTATCGTCTGGACAAGACTCATTTTTGGCAGCCAGATGGCTCAGGCAAGGTGTCTATCGCTCCTATGGAGGGCTCCGGCTTTAAGAAAATCAAAAAGTCCAGGCTGAGTGTCAGGACTATCGCTGTGCCGCTATCTTTCACCCAGGCGTTCGGCGCTTTCTCTTTCAGGGTCGGAGTGACCGGAGAGTACAACCTCCCTGGCCGGGTCAGGTTCAAGGGCACCACTGCTGATGGTACTGAAGTCAAAGAATGGAAGAGCGGCACTCACTTTGCCAAGGACATCAAGACCAACACATTCACATACAATCTCTTTGGTGTGCTGTCCTTCGAGGATATAGGTTTTTATGTCAAGTACAGCCCCGCACAAGTCTTCCAGGAGGGATACGGCCCTCAGTTCCAGACTTTGACTTTCGGTGTGGTCACCGGTCTTGGTTTATGAGTCAAGATTAGACATGAACCCCATCTCGCACCTTTCTGAAAGAAACCGGCTTCTGGTCTTGAGCATCGTCACCGGACTCGTCGTGGGTCTGGCGGCGGTGATCCTTAAGACGCTTATCGGTCTTATCCAGAGGGGGCTAGGAGATGTTTTCGGAGGCGCGCTGAACGGGGTTGTCTACTATATACTATTACCGGGAGTCGGTATGCTCCTGGCGATGGTCTTCTGCAAGTACATTATCAAGGATAACATAGGCCACGGTGTCACGAAGGCGCTTCAGGCTGTGTCCAGGCACGATTCCAGGATCAAACCACATAACACTTGGTCGTCTGTCCTGGCCAGTTCCGTGACTATCGGCTTCGGCGGTTCTGTCGGAGCTGAGGCTCCTATAGTCTACACAGGAGCGGCGATAGGGTCCAACTTCGCCCGTAGGGCAGGAATGTCTTACAGGAGCATGACCATCCTTTTGGGATGTGGAGCAGCGGCTGCTGTGGCCGGAATATTCAAGGCGCCACTAGCGGGAGTCCTTTTTGTCCTAGAGATCCTTCTTTTCAATATCTCGATGAACTCAATGATGCCGTTGCTTCTCTCAACGGTATCGGCGACTGTGGTCTCATACATTTTCCTCGGGCGTAGCACTCCTTTCGAGTGCTCGTTGACCCCGTTCAACCTTGCGAATATCCCATTTTACTTGATTCTGGGTGTGTTTTGCGGGGCCTGCTCGGTTTATTTTATCAGGACCACACTGTGGCTGGAGGACAAGGTGGGGAAGATTGACAACGCTTACCTTCGTTGGGGTTTGTGCGCCTTGGGATTAGGTCTCCTGATCTTCCTTTTCCCTCCGCTTTATGGTGAAGGGTACGATTCCTTAGGTGTGCTGCTGAATGGCGAGGAACTATCTCTGGACGGGCAGACCCCGCTGGATTTCCTTTCCCAAAGCCCCTGGTCTGTACCTGTGTTTTTCCTGCTTATCCTTTTGCTGAAAGTGTTCTCGATGACTTTGACGAACGCCGGTGGGGGAGTGGGAGGCACTTTTGGTCCGACCCTTTTCGTCGGGGCGATCGCTGGCTTCTTTGTCGCCAGGACTTTAAACCTGCTTTTGGCTGGGACTTCGCTATCTGTCCCCGAGCAGAATTTCGTGCTTGTGGGCATGGCGGGTCTGATGGCGGGAGTAATGCAGGCCCCTATGACTGCCATATTCCTTATCGCTGAAATATCAGGAGGTTACGATCTTTTACTTCCATTGATCCTTACCGCCACGATAGCTTTCGGGACGACCAGGCTGGTGGAGAAGTATTCCATCTACACCAAGCGTATCGCCCAACGTGGCGAGTTGCTTACCCATGACAGCGACCAGGCGGTGCTGACGCTTCTCAAAGTGAAGGATGTGATTGAGAACGACTTCTCTCCAGTCAAGATTGACGACACGCTGGGACGGCTCGTGGAAGTGGTCTCTGACTCTTCCCGGAATATATTCCCGGTAATTGATTCCAAGGGACGCTTCCAAGGGTACGTGTCTTTGGAAGACATCCGTAAGGACATGTTCAGGACTGGGGAATATGAGACTCTCCATGTGTTCAACTTCATGAGAAGCGCTGACGAATATGTCTACGAAGACGAGAGCATGGACTCGGTTATGAGCAAATTTGAAAGGACTTCGGCTTGGAATCTTCCGGTCGTGAGGCGTTCCGACAGGGCGTACAGGGGCTTCGTGTCCAAGTCCAAGATATTCTCCGCTTATCGCGACGAGCTTAAGATATTCTCCCAAGACTGATGAAAACCATTTATATTCATGAGATTGCCCGAAAGCTGGGCGTAAAGGACTGGCAAGTTGAGAACTGCGTCAGCTTGTTCGAGGAGGGGGCGACGATCCCCTTCATCAGCCGTTACCGCAAAGAGAAAACCGGTGGCCTCGATGACGCCGCTGTCGCTGAGATCAAGCATTGGAACGAGGTCTTCACCGAGATGGAGAAACGCAAAACGGGTATTCTCTCGACTATTGAAGAACAGGGCAAGCTTTCAGATGAGCTGAAGGCCAAGATTGAGAACTGTCTTGTCGCCAGTGAGCTGGAGGATCTTTATCTGCCGTTCAGGCCTAAGCGTCGGACAAGGGCGACAGTGGCGAAAGAGAAAGGACTGGAACCCTTGGCTGATAAGATGTGGGAAGTCCAGGTCCAAGATCCGGAGTTTGAGGCTCGGAAATACTTGAATGATAAGGTTTCAGACGTTGAGGAGGCACTTGCTGGAGCCCGTGACATCCTTGCGGAGAGATTCTCTGAGTCGGCTCCGGTCAGGGAGTCCCTCAGACAAATCTTCCGGACTAGGAGAGTCGAATCTAAGGCCACGAAGGCCGCTGCCGACAATCCTGACGCGTCAAAGTACAGGGCATATTTCAATTTCTCCATGCCGCTCCAGCGGATTCCCTCGCATAATCTGCTCGCTATTCTAAGGGCTGAAAAGGAGGGCTTCTTGTCAGTCGGGCTGGATGCCGATCCTCAAAAGTGTGGGAACAAAATGTACTACGACTTCTGCCAGGAACGTAGGTATCCGGGTCCCAAACTGGCGGAACAGATCCGCCTTGCTGTCGATGATTCTTTCAAGCGGCTGCTTGAGCCGTCGATTTCTAATGAGGTTATCAAAGAGGCCAAGGAGAAAGCTGACATCGAGTCTATCGCTGTCTTTGGGGAGAATCTGACTCAGTTGCTGCTATCTCCTCCTGTGGGCCAGAAAAGGACTATGGCCATAGACCCCGGTTTCAGAAACGGATGCAAGATCGCCTGTCTTGACGAACACGGTAACTTGCTCTATCACACGATAATATTCCCGCATCCGCCTCAGAGCGAGAAAATCAAGTCAATGATGGCGGTCTCCGATATGATCGAGAAATATGGGATTGATGTGATAGCTATAGGGAATGGGACCGCTTCCCGTGAGACTGAGGATTTCGTCAAAAGAGTCGGTGTTCCTGAAAATGTGAAGGTCTACACTGTAAGTGAGGATGGGGCGTCGATTTATTCAGCCTCCGAGGTCGCCAGAAAGGAATTTCCTGACGAGGATGTGACGGTCAGGGGAGCTGTCTCGATCGGCCGCAGGCTGATGGATCCGCTTGCTGAGCTGGTGAAGATCGATCCGAAGTCTTTGGGAGTCGGCCAGTATCAACATGATGTCGATCAAGGACTTCTGCGTGAGAAGCTGGACAACACGGTCGCTATTTGTGTGAATAGTGTGGGGGTGAACCTCAACACTGCCAGTCCTTATCTTTTGAGTTATGTCTCGGGAATCGGCCCGGCTCTGGCAAGCAATATTGTCGCGTTCAGGGATGCGGAAGGTGGCTTCTCATCAAGGGAACAGCTCCATAAAGTCCCAAAACTAGGCCCTAAGGCTTTTGAGCAATGCGCTGGTTTCCTTCGGATACATGGCGCTGCCAATCCTTTGGACAATTCCGCTGTCCACCCTGAGTGCTACCATATCGTCGACAAGATGGCAGCCGATCTCGGGGTCTCCACCAAGGATCTGGTCGGCAACGTCGGGCTGATCAGCAAGATTGACCCTGAGCATTATGTGGAAGGGGAGTTTGGCCTTCCGACCATTAATGATATCCTCAAAGAACTGGCTAAACCAGGAAGGGATCCGCGACAGGAGGCGCAGGAATTCAGTTTCGCGGATGACATCCACGACATCGAGGACTTGAAAACCGGAATGGAACTGCCTGGTATTGTCACTAATGTCACCGCTTTCGGAGCCTTCGTCGACATCGGGATCCACGAGAATGGACTTATCCATGTCTCGCAGATGCATGGAGCTAAATTGAAACTCCATCAGAAGGTGAAAGTCAGCGTGTTGAACGTCGACCTTGAAAGGAACAGGATATCTTTAAGGCTGTCTAATTAGTCCTGAAACTCAGTGGCTCCGCAGCGGAGCCTTGAGTGCGTCCGTTTACCCAGACCATATCAATGGAACCTCTCATGGTCATTCCCTCATAGGGGCTCCATCCGCATTTGTAGGCTGGCCTTCCGACGATGAATTCCTTGTCGGGGTCGATGGCTATGATGTCGGCCTTATAACCAGGCTTAAGGAATCCTCGTTTCTCTATTCCGAATATCTCCGCAGCTCTTTCGGAGAAGGCGGAAGCTATCCTGGTCAAAGGAATACCATGATCACCGGCTATGGTGAGGACGGCGGCAAGTGATTGCTGGATGGTGGGCAAGCCGGAAGGACAGGTAAGATAGGGTTTGAGCTTTTCCTCAATCAGATGCGGAGCATGGTCAGAACCGATTGTGTCTATCGTGCCATCCCTCAAAGCCTCGATGAGCGCCTCCCTATCTTCGGCTGCCTTGACAGCTGGATTGCATTTGAGTTTCCCGGCCATCTGGGAATAATCCTTGTCGCTGAACCATAGGTAGTTGGCTGATGTCTCAGCTGTTATCAAGGGGTTGGCTTTCTTGGCCTGGCGTATCATGTCGACCTCGTCCATGGTCGAGATGTGGAGGACGTGGAGCCTTGTCCCGTGCTTGACGGCCAGCTCAAGAGCTTTCGAGGTGGACTTGACGCAGGCCTCACGGCTCCGGATCATCGGGTGGTATTCAAAAGGAATATCTTCTCCGAATGTGGCCCTGGCATTCGCCAGGTTCCTTTTTATGATGTTCTCGTCTTCGCTGTGGATCAGAATGGTCTTGCCTTTGATCCTGAAAAGGTCTTCCAGGGCGTTCTCCCTGTCCACCAGCATATTGCCGGTCGAGGAGCCCATGAATACCTTTATCCCGCCGAATCTGTCTCCCTTTCCACTCTCGATGTATTCACGGATCAGGGAAGCGTTGGAGTTCGTGGCGCCGATGTGGAACCCGTAATTCGCGGCTGAGGTTTCTTTTGCCCTATCAAGCTTCCACTCAATGGCTTCCATTGTGGTGGCGGCAGGGGAATTGTTCGGCATGTCGATGAAAGAGGTAATACCTCCGAGGACCGCGGCAGAGGACTCGCTACCTATGTCGGCCTTCCATGTCATGCCAGGCTCCCTGAAATGGACATGCGCGTCGACGCCTCCGGCCATGAGGACGCGTCCCTCCAAGTCTATCACTTCAGCTCCGGGAATGTCAGGAATATCCTTCCATATTCCGGAGATTAATTCACCATCGATGCCGAGAGCCCCTTTCATGATGGAGGCTCCCGTCACTATCGTGGCGTTTTTAAGGAGAATCATTGCTGTCCTTTGCGGTGGAACTTCCTGAATCTCAGCTTGATGACGCCCCAGAAGGCTTCACCGAAGATCCCGCTGCTCATCTTTGATGTGCCGAGCTTTCGGTTGACAAATATGATGGGGACCTCGATGAGAGAGAAGCCGAGTCTGTGGGCTGTGTATTTCATCTCGATCTGGAATCCGTAGCCTTTCATCCGTACATCCTCAAAATCAATGGCTTCCAGACATTCCCGGCTGTAGCATTTGAATCCTGCCGTGCAGTCGTGGACTTTCATCCCGAGAATCAGGCGGACATATTTTGAGGCATAGTATGACATAAGGATCCTGCCGATAGGCCAGTTTACGACACTGATCCCGTCGCAGTACCGGGATCCGATCGCTACCCCTCCGCACTCCTTGCAAGCTTCGTAAAGCCTTGGCAGGTCGTCCGGATTGTGGGAGAAGTCGGCATCCATCTCGAATGTGTAGTCGTAGTCATGCTCCAAGGACCACTTGAAACCTGTCAGATAGGCGGTGCCGAGACCCTGCTTTCCGGATCTCTCGATGATGAACAGCCTCTGTGGGAACTCCTCCATCAAAGATTTCACGATCGATGCCGTCCCATCTGGAGAACCATCGTCAATTACAAGTATATGAAACTCACCGTCAAGGGAAAAGACCTTGCGGATTATGGCTTCGATGTTCTCTTTCTCGTTGTATGTGGGAATGATAACGATTTTCTTGTCCATGGCTTCATGTGTTGGTAACTATTCTACAAATATATTAATCTTTAGTGATATTTTATTATTTTTGTCTTTATCAACTCATGTTTTATTATGCGCAGGATAGACTGTTTTATTCCATTTGAAAGTGATGAGCAGATCGCTCTGACGATGACAAACCTCAAGTCGGAGAAGGAAGTCGCCAACGTGATACCGATTGATGCCTCCACATTTAAGAGTACTTCCTCTATGAGACTCATCGCATCCAGGGCTGAAGCCCCATTTGTGTTGATATACACGAAGATGACAGATCTGAGTTTCGGGTCTTTCGCCCTCGAGCGTTTTCTTTCGATCGCTGAGGACACTCAGGCAGCCATGGTTTATTCTGACCATATCAAAGAAATGGCGGGGAAGCGAGTCTTCGCACCTGTGATCGATTGTCAGGAAGGGGCCTTGCGGGATGATTTCGATTTCGGTTCTGTGCTGTTGTTCAGGACGTCAGCTCTCAAGGAGGCTGTCTCCAGGATGGATGTGGATTACCAATACGCCGGTCTGTATGACTTGCGCCTGAAGGTGTCCCAGAAAGGAAAACTGGTCCACCTGAGCGAATACCTTTATTACGAAATCGAGACTGACACAAGGAAGTCCGGAGAGAAAATATTCGATTACGTGGATCCGAAGAACCGTGCCGTCCAGATTGAGATGGAGAAGGCTTGCACCTCTCATCTTAAGGATGTCGGCGGATACCTTGAACCCAAATTCGCTCCTGTTGATCTCAATGCCGGTGACTTTGAGTATGAAGCGTCGGTAGTTATCCCTTGCAAAAACAGGGTCCGCACGATAGGAGACGCCCTGGCTTCCGCGCTCAGCCAGAAGACTTCCTTTAAATATAATGTCTTTGTGGTGGATGACAATTCCACTGATGGGACAGTCGATGTGATAAAGAGTTTCCTTTCCGATCCTAAACTTGTGTACATCGCGCAGGACAAGACTTATCATGCTATCGGAGGTAACTGGAATGCGGCCATCCACCATCCAAAGTGTGGCAGGTTCGCCATCCAGCTCGACTCTGACGACGTCTACCATGACGAGACCACTGTCCAGAAATTTGTCGACGCCTTCCATGAGCAGAGGTGCGCTATGGTCGTCGGAACCTACCGTATGACTGATTTTAATCTGAACACCCTCCCTCCGGGAATCATCGATCACAGGGAGTGGACTCCGGAGAATGGTCGTAACAATGCTTTGCGTATAAATGGCCTGGGTGCCCCGAGGGGCTTTTATGTTCCGGTGTTGCGTGAGATCAACTTCCCGACTGTCAAGTACGGAGAAGATTATGCCGTTGGTCTGAGGATATCGAGAGAATACCAAATCGGAAGAATCTATGATGTTGTCTATGATTGCCGCCGTTGGGAGGATAATTCCGACGCTTCGCTCGATATTGACAAGGTTAACGCTAACAACTTGTATAAGGATAGGTTACGCACTTGGGAGCTCCAGGCAAGGATTCTTATGAACCGAAAGAATCAGAAAAAACTTAAAAATTTTTAAAAAAAAGTTTGCCAATTTAAAAAAAACTGCTTACCTTTGCAATCCCGTTCGCAAGCCGAATGGGATTTTTTGACAAGATCATTGACAAGATTGAAGGAAGTACAAGCAAGTACCGAGAACAAAATAATCGAGAGCGTTGATTTCTTAGGAATGAAAAGCTGTCGGGGTCGAGCTAAGAATTATATAGTGTATATACAAAGAATTATATAGTGTATATACAAAGAAGAGTTTGATCCTGGCTCAGGATGAACGCTAGCGGCAGGCTTAACACATGCAAGTCGAGGGGCAGCGCGGGAGTAGCAATACTTCTGGCGGCGACCGGCGCAAGGGTGCGTAACGCGTGAGCGACATGCCCGTGACCGGGGGATAACCGATGGAAACGTCGCCTAATCCCCCATAACATGATTGGTCGCATGGCCAATGATTGAAAACTCCGGTGGTCACGGATTGGCTCGCGTCCCATTAGCTAGTCGGCGGGGTAACGGCCCACCGAGGCGACGATGGGTAGGGGTTCTGAGAGGAAGGTCCCCCACAATGGAACTGAGACACGGTCCATACTCCTACGGGAGGCAGCAGTGAGGAATATTGGTCAATGGGCGGAAG
>ONUG01000006.1 GCA_900320965.1 uncultured Bacteroidales bacterium
GAAACTCGCCGAGCAGTACAAGGAAAAGCCTGACGTGTGCAACGCCATCGGAGCGCACCATGAGGAGATCGAGATGACTTCAATCATCTCCCCGATCGTGATGATCGGCGACGCCATCTCCGGTGCCCGTCCAGGTGCCCGCCGTGAGGTCATAGAATCCTACATCAAGAGGCTTAAGGGAATGGAGGATCTCGCTGCTTCCTATCCTGGAGTGACCAAGAGCTACGCTATCCAGGCCGGTAGGGAGCTTAGGGTCATCGTCGGAGCCGAGGAGGTCAGCGACGACCAGGCCGCCAGGCTCTCCGCGGACATCGCCCAGAAGATCCAGGAAGAGATGACTTACCCCGGTCAGGTCAAGATCACCGTGATCCGGGAGACCCGCTCTGTTTCCTATGCTAAATAACCCGTAATGGAGTCATGAAGACCATGTTTAGAAGAATAATGGCATCTTGTGCGGCAGCGTTCCTCTGGAGCGCCGCCGTTTTTGCCCAGGCCCCAGAGGCTACCGCCACTTGGAAAGTCTCCACTAAAGAGATTGGCGACAAAGAATACGAGCTGGTGTTCACAGCCTCAATCGAGTCGGGCTGGCACATCTACACCACATCGAACAAGTACAATCCCACAGCCTTGGAGCTGGACTCCCCTTCCGGATATTCCCCGATTGGAGAATTCACCCAGAGCACGGCTCCGGTCAAATTCAAGGACGACGATGTCTTTTTCGACACGGCCGTGTTCACCCAGAGGGTCAAGTTGGAGGGTGACGAGGCAACTGTCGCCGGTGAGATCACATGGAGTGGGTGCAACGACCAGTTCTGCGCGGCTCCCGAGCATTGGGAGTTCTCCACCACCCTTGGTGCTTCTTCGCTGGACGGTGGTTCGACTCCGCTCACCAACCAGTCACAGGGCACACCTTCAGACCGGTCCCTGAGCACATCTTCAGACCGGTCCCAGGGCACATCTTCAGACCGGTCCCTGAGCGGAGCCGAAGGGCCCGAGTACAATGCCGCCACCGCCGGCAATGGTTCCAACAGCCTGTGGGGACTGATCATCGAAGCGATTCTTTGGGGCCTCGCCATGCTCCTGACCCCCTGCGTCTTCCCCATGGTCCCCATGACCATCTCCTTCTTCATGAAGCAATCCCAGACCCCTGCGGAAGGCCGTTTTAAAGCCTTCATGTACGGGCTCTTCATCGTTCTGCTCTACACGGTCCCGATCTCGATAATCATCGGCCTGACATGGCTGATCGGAGGAAACGCGGTGACAGCGGACATATTCAACTGGCTCGCGACTCACTGGCTGCCGAACATCATATTCTTCATCGTGTTCATGGTCTTCGCCGCCTCCTTCTTCGGAGCTTTTGAGATTGAGTTGCCCTCTAGCCTTGCCAACAAGAGCGATGCGAAGGCAGGCAAAGGAGGCCTCGGAGGAATATTCTTCATGGCTCTCACCCTTGTCCTGGTCTCCTTCTCCTGCACCGGACCAATCGTAGGGACAGTGTTGATCAAATCCACATCCGGAGAGTTCTGGACCCCGATGATCACCATGCTCGCATTCAGCGTGGCTTTCGCCCTGCCTTTCACCATTCTGGCGATGTTCCCCTCGCTCCTAAAGAAGATGAAGAGCGGATCATGGCTCAATAGTGTCAAGGTCGTGCTTGGATTCATCGAGGTCGCCCTGGGATTCAAGTTCCTCAGCGTGGCCGACCAGACTTACCACTGGGGTCTTCTTGACAGGGAGGTCTATCTTGCCATCTGGATCGTGGTGTTCAGCCTGCTGGGACTCTATCTCCTGGGCAAACTCCAGTTCAAGAATGATTCTCCGGTGAAGTTCATCTCAGTGACAAGGCTGGCATTGGCGATAGCGGTGTTCTCCTTTGTCGTCTACATGATTCCCGGGATGTGGGGCGCCCCCCTCAAGGCCCTCTCCGGCTATCTGCCACCCATTGAGACTCAAGACTTTATCGTCTGGAACTATGCTGACTCCCCCGACTCCCCGGGTGGCGAATCGCTTCGGCGACCATTTACCCGGATAGGGCGCGAAGCGCAGGGAGACGAAGCGATTGGCGCCACATGGGAGATGCCTGTCGGCAATAGTTTTGCGGAGAAATACAATCTGCGCCTGCCGATGGGGTACAACGGCTATTTCACCATCGAGGATGGCCTTGCGGCGTCCAAAGCCACGGGAAAACCTGTCTTTGTCGACATCACCGGCCACGGATGCGTCAACTGCCGAGAGATGGAGCAGAGGGTCTGGTCTGACCCCAAGGTCCAGGACATCATGAAGAACCAGTACATTATGGTATTCATGTACAATGACGACAAGACCAAGCTCAAGGAAGAAGACTGGGTCACCACCAGCGATGGCAAGACCCTTAAAGACATCGGCAGGGTCAACTCGTATATCGTTCGGGAAAGGTTCAACGTCAACGCGCAGCCCAACTATGCCCTGCTCGACTCCGACGGGAATCTGCTTGTCCCCGTAAGGGGCTACAACCTGAGCGTCGAGGGATTCATAGACTTCCTCGAAAGCGGCCTGGCAAAGTTCAATAAATAATGATTTTGAAACATCTTCCCATCATAGCCGTGATGGCCAGCCTTCTGGTTGCCTGCCACGGCAAAGAAACCCTCCCGGTAGTCACTGTACCGGAGCGCTCCACAGGAGTGGAACTTGAAGGAATGGGAGTCGAGCTGGATCCTCATTTCATCGCCCAGAATGTCACAAGGAATGATGGCGCCACAAGGGATGACTGGAACAACATCGTGGTCCGCAGGGTCAAGATGATGGACATCCAGAGATTCCGCGTCATGTTGCTCCCCCACTGGTGGGAGCCTGTGAAAGGGCAATACATATTCGACAACATCGAAATGGAGTCTCTGTATGCGGTCCTTGACCTGGCCGAAGAGACCGGGGCCAAAGTCACGCTTGTCGTGTGGGGATGCCCGGCAGGATGCTGGTTTATCGATCCGGAGACCCCGGGGTACGGCAAGAGATACTTCAACTGTGATAAGGAAGGAACCAACTGGGTCACAGCCCCAGAGGATAATGAGGAGTTCGCGGCCAACTTCTCCACACTCGTCAAATACCTGATCGAAGAGAAAGGATACACCAATCGTCAAGGCCATGGACAGGAGATTCCGCTCTGACGGGATCCGCGACAAAGTCAAGTTCAACCTCTCTGACAACACTGATGGCCGAAGATTCTTCCTGAAAGATTGCGCTGACAGCTTAAGCCAATATGCCGACATATTCAACAGCCACACCTACATTTTCGGCTACGAGACGCCCAACAGCGTGACGATGGAATGGGAAGCCGCCAACCTCGAGACTGTTGCCAAGACCGGGAAAAAGCATTTTGTCGGTGAGTTTGGATCTAACCTCTGCGTGGGCGCATCCCGTCAGACCGACATAAACTGGTACAAGAGAGGTCCCTTGATGGTAAGGAACTGCTTAAATTTCCTGAACGCCGGAGCTGCCGGAGCCAGCTACTGGTCGCTGATAGACCAGTACTACAACCGTGACGCCAATTACGAAACCATGCAGCAGCTAGGTCTCTGGCGCTACAAAAAGGTTGTTTACCAGGGCGATGACGCCGAAGGATGCGAGACTGACTACCAGCCTAGGCCCAACTACTACGCGTTCTCCCTCCTCACGAGATTCGTCAGGAAGGACGACACAGTTTATCCCCTCGACCTTGGGAATGATTTCGCCAATGGCTCTGCCTTCCGTTCAGATGATGGGAAATGGACATATGTGTTCGCAAGCGGCATCGAGCGCGACCTTTCACTGATACTTTCAAATGAAAACGTTAAACGGCTGGGGAAGTGCGAAGTCTATGAATATCGCGAGGGATGTCTCCCTGAAGACGACTCCATGCTCTCTCCTGTCATGGAACTCAAGCCAAGCGGCAATCATTACAATATAGAATTACACTCGCAGAGCGTACTTGTCCTGCGGGAAAAGAGATAAAGGAATGAAAAGGACTTTGCTGATCATAGCTGCTGTTCTTGTTTCAGCTGCAGCATTCTCGCAAGAAACCATAAGGCATCCATGGTACGGTGTCAAGGTAGCATTCATGGGCGATTCGATCACAGACCCGGGATCGGTCCCGGATAAACATGACTGGACCGGGAAGACCGATTCCCATTACTGGGGTTGGCTTCAGGAATGGCTTGACATCAAGCCTTTCGTCTATGGAGTCAGCGGACGCACATGGGAAGACGTACCCAACCAGGCCAGGCAGCTCAAGGACGAGCATGGCGACGATTTCGACGCCATCACCATCTTCCTTGGGACCAATGATTTCGCCAACGATGTCCCTATCGGGGAATGGTACGAAGTAAAGCCTGAAGAGACCACTGCGACATTGGGCTATCCTGCAACGAAATTCCTGAGGATGAAAAGGACTCCGTACATGGACAACAAGACTCTCAAGGGACGCATAAACATCGCAGTCTCTACCCTGAAGTCCATGTTCCCTGAAAAACAGATCGTCATCCTGACACCAATCCACAGGGGGTTTTCTACTTTCGGCCCTCAGAACATCCAGCCAGAAGAATCTTTCCCCAACCGTCTGGGTTACTACTTCTCCGAGTATGCCGACGTGGTCAAGGAGGCAGGAAATGTCTGGGGCATTCCAGTGATTGACCTGAACTCACTTTCAGGGCTCAATCCTATGGTGGAAGAACAAGTCGTCTATTTCAGCAATCCCGAGACTGACAAGCTTCACCCCAATGGAAAAGGGCACGAGCGGATCGCCCGTACCCTGATGTACCAACTTCTTGTACTTCCATGCCGTTTCTGACGGTAGTGCCGGGTCACCGTATGGTGTGGTGTGGAGTCTGTAGGGGGTTGCAAAAGCTGCTAAATAAAGATAGATTCGGGGACTTCCCCTGTCCAGCATAGAGGTTGATCAACGCCGAACAGCTTAAGTACGGTAGAAGCCGTATTGACCGTGTTGTTGGCTTCCTCGATGGTGAACCCCTTCTTTATTCCGGGACCCTCGATAATCCACGGCACAATCATTTCCTCAGGGCTCACCCCACCATGTCCCTTACCGATTCCGCCATGGTCGGTAATCCACAATATGTGTGTCTCTTCATAGAGACCTTCCTTCTTTAGGAAATCGATCATGCGTCCGACCTGGACGTCGCCTTCCTCGATTGAACGGATGTATTCAGGAGACATCCACGCAGAAGTGTGTCCAACGTGGTCCGTGTGGACATTGTAGATAAACATGAACAATTTCTCGTTGCGGTTGGCGGCTATGAACTGCATAGCCCTGTCGTACAGAGCGGGATACCCCTCGTCTCCGGCAGAAAGCTTATCGTCCATGTACTTAGGGTTCATTCCATTGATCAGAGGCAGCCAGTTCCAATAGTACCCAGTCTTGATGCCAGGGACATTATCTTTCAGCACCTTGAAGACTGATGGGAAATATCCGTCTTCGTCCCTTTCCACGGCTTCAAGCTTGAAATCATCCACCTTCCAGCCATTGGTTGCGACTCCATGGACTTCCGGTCCGGCACCTGTCAGATGGCTGGTGTAGTTAGGAAGGGTGATGGAGGGCATCACGTCCCTGGTTGCATAGGATGTGGCACCAGAAGCGATCAGGGAATCGATGTTTGGGGTCTTGGCCTGGGCAAGGCCATCTACACGTATCCCGTCGAAAGTCATTATGATCACCCTTTTCGCTTTGCGCAACTTCTTCTTGGACTTTGCATCAGCCTCGACTGCAAGAGGACCAAGCAAAGTTGCGGCGGCTGCACCAGCACCGGCCACTATAGTCTTCTTGAAAAAATCTCTTCTAGTGATTGACATGGTACTATGGTTTTAATGTTAGATCTGAATCTGATAAATGGTGGCCTTGCAACCTTTTGATCTCAAGGTCTCGTAGGGTTCCGAAGGGAAGAGCAGGTTGGTCATCGCCATCCTGCCCTCCGAATCAAACACTTCGATGCTGCATCTGTCGATGAAGATGCGCAACTGCTTAAGTTGTCCATGTACGGGAGCTACGGTTTTAGTCGGGAAGTCATTGCTGAAAGAAGTATCCCCGCTCATGGTCCGGTCCATGGAGAATGTCCCTGCCTTGGAATCATATTCCATGACCACCTTCTCTCCCTTTGGATTGGACAGTTCCATCTGAGAATTACCCTTGAGATCGACCACTATCTCGCATGTCTCAGAAGGCTGTCTGGTCCTCTGCCCCCTAAGGGCGATGAGTTCCTTCGAAGGAGTCACTCCGCAATAATACTTGCCGTCATATTCAAAGATGTCGAGGTCTCTTGGAAGGCTGTCCGCGGAACGGAACTGCTTCGTGGGAACCGCTCCGGCATAATTCCAGTTACTCATCCAAGCAATGGCTATCTTCCTTCCCTCCGGACAGTTATCGAAAGTGACCGTAGCATAATGGTCCTTCCCATAATCCATCCAAAGCGCTTCCTTCTGGTCAGTGGTGAACTTGTGTCCGTCGAAGTCGCCGATGAAATACTGGGTCGCACTGCCACCAGCTGGACCTCCCCCGCAATTGCAGATAAGCAGCCACTTCTGACGGTCTGTCCCACGGACGTTCAGCTTCATCAGGTCCGGGCACTCCCACACGCTGGTGTGAGCGCCATGACCTTCACCGAACGAACTTTCGAACTTCCATTCTTTCAGGTCTGCCGAAGAATAGATCAGCATCTCCTGGCCGGCTGCAAGGATGAGGTTCCACCTTTCAATGTCAGGATTCCAGAACACTTTCGGATCGCGGAAATCCACCACCTCCCCTGTGATGACAGGGTTACCGGGGAATTTGGTGAAAGTCTTACCTCCATCTTGTGAATATGCCATCGACTGTGTCTGGTTCCTGCCTGCAGAGGTATAGACGGCCACTACCGAACCAGCGCCATAGCCGGCTGTGTTGCGGTGATCCACGACAGCGGATCCGCTGAAGACCGCGCCCAAGGCATCAGGCTCGATGACCGCAGGCATGGATTCCCAATGAATCAGATCCCTGGAGACGGAATGTCCCCAAGTCATGTTCTCCCACTGGGATCCGTAGGGATTCCACTGATAGCAAAGATGGTAGAGCCCATCCTTGAAGAACATCCCGTTGGGATCGTTCATCCACCCATAAATAGGGGTATGGTGATACGCGGGGCGGAACCGTTCCCTGTTTGTAGTGTCGAACTCGTCATCCTGGCGGATCCCCCACCAGCAGACGTATTTCCCGACTGTCTCCCTGGCAAGGTCCTTACCATGGAAGGTAATGTCCAGCAGAAGCTTCTCCTCTCCGAAATGTCTCAAATCCAGGGGCACGAAATAATCGACTTTTTCCTTGGCAAGCCTGATGTTGAAAGCGAACCTGCTGTCACCGGAAGCGATGACAGTCACATTTGCATTGTCAACATCTTCCTGCACGGGAAGCAAAAGGTAGTTATCCTTGACATCCACCCGGAGCATTGCATGCCCGTCCCCCGGGATTTCGGGAGACTGGGCGTAAGCGGCTGCACACATCAGGGCTACCGCCATCGAAATAATGAAATGTCTCATGTCGAAGGGTTGGGAATTCTAGAGCAGGACCGGGCCGAGTATTCCCACAGGCTGGAGCGGCTGCCCGGAAGTCCAACGCATCGCAGTGGGATTGTCTTTCAACGACTTCATGTAATTGCCAAGAGTAGTCGTGACTTTGACAGTCACAACCGCCTTGCCACTCTCCAGAAGTTCTGACGGCACTCCTGAGACTCGTCCCCCATACCAGTCGGTCCCGACACGGACTCCGTTGACGAAAACTTCAGACACACCATAGACTTTGCCAAGATCGATGAAACGGGTCTTGCCAGGTGTGACCGGAACCTCAGCCGTGTAAGTGATGACACCTGCGAAATCCGAGGTCCTCTCGTCCTTCGACAGATCGAACAAACGGGAATCCTCGAGCGTGAACGTAGTCCCGTCAACCTTGTCGAAACGGATATTCCAACGTGTGATGTCGACCGGATTAGCGGAAATACTGGGGCTGGAAGCGGTGTAACCGGGATCTTTCGGAGGAGCGGCATTCAAATTGGCCTCAGAGGCTTCGGTCTTGCCAGACAGTTTCTCGAACACGACAAGCCTGGATCCGGCCCTCTCGAGAGGAAGGCTCATTGTCCCATCAGCGCCAGCTTCAAGTTTCATCCGGTTACCAGTCTCCGGATCCCAAAGCATTGGAGTGCCTTTGGAATGGAACCTGAGATTGACCACATGACCTTCTTCAGGATCGCTGTTGACGAAGAAATAAATATCATTCCCGTCATAGACATGCTTGATCTGGGAGACGTATGGCGAAGGATTCGCAATCTCGACATAAGGAGTTATCCCACAAGCCTTTTGGACCTCACCGAACCATTCGGTGATCTCGCCCTGTGGAGCGTTGACTTTGAATATTCTCTCGGGATATGAGGCGAGAAGCCCGGTGAAAACTTGATTCACCTCGGCGTCATGAGTCTCATGGTCAAGGAGCCCGACAGACTGGAAAGGAGTCTTTCCAACGAGCACCAGCTTTCCGCCGGCAGCCACGAAACGCTTTATCGCCTCAGCGGTTCCGGGCATCATCGACTCCACTTCCAGAAGCATAAGCACTGGATATTTCCTGCCGCCGATGACCAGGTTACCACCCTGGGAAGAACTTCCCTGAAGGATGTCCTCGCTCACATAGTCACAAGCGTTTCCATTCCGGTGGATCGCCGCCCAGACCTCATCAGCGTACGCAGGGTAATGAAGGGCCGGGAAAGGATCCCTCTGAGGGCCGATCTTAGTCCAAAGATCACCCCAAGGCATCATCAGGGCTATGTCGGAATAGTAATCGGATCTAGTCAGGACAGCTGAAATCCTAGCCTTATAGTCGGCCCAAAGTCTGAAATAAGGCCAGATCGTGTTCTTTTCGTTGAGATAAGTTCCATACTGGACCCAACCGGGGAAAGGAGCCTCAGCGGGAGAATAATTGAAACCATGGAGTATGGAGTGGGTCACACCGGACAGGTTGCTTTGGTCCCCCGTCATCTTGATCTTCTCAAGAGAGGCGTTGAACACATTGCCCGTGTTGGTGATCTCTTCGCAGCTTACCAGTCTTCCGCCCTTGAAATGGACTGCTGAAGCTACTGATTTATTGACGTTTGTGTAAGTAGGACTCTTGATAAAGGCATCTCGCTTGCAACCATCCGGATTCCAGAACCATGTCTCGCACTCGGGAATATCCACAACCATTGAGGCGTCCACGGGATGGAACTCGCGCCCATAAGCTTGAACCCTTGAAGAAAAGCCGCATGAGTCGCACCACTGGTCGAAAGTCGTAAGGAAACGG
The DNA here is from genome assembly GCA_900320965.1 of uncultured Bacteroidales bacterium. Taxonomy (GTDB): domain Bacteria; phylum Bacteroidota; class Bacteroidia; order Bacteroidales; family UBA932; genus Cryptobacteroides. The sequence goes on from ONUG01000006.1 coordinate 9,317, forward strand.
TCTTTCATCATGTCCATGCAGCAGGTGAAGAAATCGTACCTTGCCCTGGCGACTTCATCGGAAGCCTCATCGGACAATGCGGTCTCAACCGCACCCTCGATGGCATGACCCATATGCCCGACCTTATACAGGATGAAAGGCAGATAAGGGGTTATGTCGTACCCCTTCCTGCGCTGGAACTCGTCAACGAAATCGTCACACCAGTTGGCTCCCTCGAGTTCCATGCTGTCGCAGAAAAGCGCCCTGAATCCCTCTGTGCCCTTGATCGCAGGGAAGAGGTTGTCTGACATCTTATGCAGGAAATGAAGTGTGGCGTTTTTGTCGTAATGATTCAGGACAGGACCTGAGGCACCCGGGCCACCATTAATAACAGACTGGAAACCAGTGACTTTAACAAGGGTATACAAGACGTGCTCCCCTTCCGGGACATTGACCGTGACGGTCGAAGCACCTTCGTCGAACGGGACATTGACACCAGCCTCGAACTTATCCATCGCAAGCGGAGCAAGCACAAGCGAGTGAAGGCGAATCGTCTGCCCCTTATACTTGAATCCGACCTGAGGATCAGCCTCAGACAGAAGCGAGGCCACGTCGAGCGTCACCTCACCAGGCCCAGAGACAAGCCTGGAAGTCTTGGTCAACAGCTGCGTCCTCTCGTTCTCCGGGAGGAACTCAGCCCCAAAAGGCCAGCCGGAGCCCACAATAATGTCGCAGGTCATTCCGCGCTTTGAGGCCGACTCGATCGCTGACTTAACCATCGCGATCCACTCCGGGCTCATGTAGTCCAGGGACTTTATTCCAAGATCATCACCGCCTGGGAAACGGATCGTGTTGATCTCAACTCCGCCGATGCCGGCCTCCTGCATGACACCAAGCTGACGGTCAATCTCCTCAGCTGTGAGTTTCGCCCCGTTCCACCACCAGCGGACAAACGGTCTGTCGGACATCTCCGGATTCGCGAAAGCGGAATAGAGCGCCTCAACATCCGAAGACTGACCGGAACAAGAGAAAAGGCTCGTGGCTGCGGCCACCAGACTCAAGTATAATATTATCTTTCTCATGACAACAAATATGACAATATTTGCTCGAAAGTCCAACATTGATTATCTTTACTTATTCACATCCAATTAAAATTATTGCCCATGAACGAGAAGGTATTGGTCGGAGTGGACATTGGCGGCACCAAATGCGCCGTCACGATCGGCTGTCCCAAGAATGGCGACCTGGACATAAAAGACAAGGCTTCTTTCCCGACAACCGATGTTGACGGGACAATCCGGAACATCATAGAGACCATAAAGATGGTTTTGGGCAGGAACCGGCTCACTGACAAGGATATCCAGGCAATCGGAATCAGTTGCGGAGGGCCTCTGGACAGTCGCTCGGGGGTAATCATGTCTCCTCCAAACCTGCCGGGATGGGACAATATTCCGATAGTCGACATCCTCGAGAAAGAGTTCAGCGTAAAGGCGGCTGTTCATAACGATGCGAACGCCTGCGCCCTTGCCGAATGGAAGTTCGGGGCCGGGAAAGGCACGAGGAACATGGTCTTCATGACCTTCGGGACAGGTCTGGGAGCGGGACTTATTATCGACGGGAAGCTTTATACCGGAAGCAATGACAATGCCGGCGAGCTCGGACACATCAGACTGGAGCCTTTCGGGCCGGTTGGCTACGGGAAGGCCGGATCGTTCGAGGGATTTTGCAGCGGAAGCGGGATTGAGCAACTAGCGAGAGATCTTGCGAAAGAGAGAATGCAGATGGGTGGGAAGGTATCCTGGTGTCCTGACGGGGATCTGTCCGGATTAACAGCGAAAAAAGTTGCTGAGGCACTGCGCGAAGGAGACCCGCTGGCGAAAAAGGTGTATGAGATTTCCGCGAGACACTTGGGAGCGGGTCTGTCCCTGGTCATTGATATTCTCAATCCTGAGATGATTGTGATCGGCAGCATCTACGCTCGTAATGAGGATGTGTTTAAGCCACTTATGGAAGAAGTGATCGGAAAGGAAGCCCTTCCCCTGGCAAGTAAGGTCTGCAAGATAGTTCCTGCCGCCCTTGGAGAAGCTGTCGGAGATTATGCTGCCCTATCAATAGCTGCTGACATTCAATAATTTCCAAAGAAATATGACCGAGTCTATAATTAGAAATAGCCTAACCCAGGCCAAGGATGAACTGGAAATGTTCATTGCCGATCCAGGCTCTGTGCCGTCGATAGAAAAAGCAGTGGAAATCATGTCTGAATGCCTTTCCGCTGGAGGAAAGATCCTGAGTTGCGGCAACGGAGGTTCCCTGTGCGACGCGACCCATTTTGCCGAAGAACTCACGGGACGCTTCAGGAATAGTCGAAGGCCTCTTCCAGCTATGGCTATCAACGATCCGGCCTATTTCACTTGCGTTGGTAACGACTTCTCTTTCGAAGACATATTCTCAAGATGGGTCGAGGCATTCGGCAGACCCGGAGATGTCCTTCTGGCCATCAGCACCAGCGGTTCTTCAAAGAATATCCTTCTGGCCGCGGAGGCCGCCCGGCGCCTCGGAATGAAGGTTGTGGCCTTGACGTCAAAAAAAGGCAAGCCCCTTGCGGGACTTGCCGATGTCACAATCGAGGCTCCTGATGCTCCTCACTCAGACCGGATCCAGGAGATCCACATCAAGGTGATTCACATTCTTATAGAAGCCATCGAGTCGCGTCTTACCTCTTCGAGGTGACGTCCTTCTCGTACTGCTCGATGCAAGGGATGAACTCCTCGCCGACGGGGACGCCGTTCTTGCAGTTGAAGTAATCGAACACGGCTCCGAAAGGAAGGGTCTTGGCCTCCTCGAGGAGGGCGAGCTTCTGGAAGCCCTTGCCCTCGGCCTCGTACTCGCGCAGTTTGGCGAGCGGCTCGAGAAGGGCGGAGAGGATGCACTTCTGAGTAGCGCGGGTACCGATGATGTAGGCACCGATCCTGTTGATGGAAGCATCGAAATAGTCCAGACCGACATGGGCGCGGTGCAGACCATCGGCGCGAACAAGTTCCTTGAAGAAGTCCAGGGTCATGTCGTTCATGATGGTCACATGGTCGGAATCCCAACGGACAGGACGGCTTACGTGGAGCATCAGCTCAGGAACATAGAGGAGCAGGGAAGAAACCTTGTCAGCGACGTTCTCGGTGGGCTCGTAGTGGCCTGTGTCGAGGGTATAGATCACGTTGCGGGAAGCGCAGTAGCCCTCGAAGAAGTCCATTGAACCGACAGTGTAGCTCTCAAGTCCGATACCGAACAACTTGGCCTCGACACAGCTCTTCATGCCGGGGAGGTCCTCCTTGAGGATCTCGTCGAGGGAAGCGGCGAGAATCTCGCGGTACTTCTTGCGGTTGACTGTGTAATCCTTCTGGCCATCATGGACCCAGATGTTCATGATACAAGGATCGTTCTGGGCTTTACCCATGGCGTCGGCGATGCGGCGGCAGCGCTTTGTGTGCTCGATCCAGAACTCGCGGATAGCGGGATCCGGATTGGCGAGGGAAAGATCACCGCTCTTCGGATGACCGAACGAGGTGGAGTTGAAGTCAAGCTTGAAATTATTAGCCTTCGCCCACTCGATCCAGCTCTGGAAATGCTCGACACCGACCTGGTCACGGTCGACGAACTTGCCTCCGAAATCTCCATAAATCTCATGGAGGTTGACACGGTGGTTACCAGCGAGAAGGGTCTTGACAAACTCGAGGTCAGCGCGGACCTCATCGATGTTGCGTGCACGTCCGGGATAGTTGCCGGTGGTCTGGATACCTCCGGAAAGGCCAGCGTTGCTCTCGAATCCCATCACGTCGTCTGTCTGCCAGCAATGAAGGGAAATCTGCTGCTTCTCAAGCTGCTCGATAGCCTTGTCTGTGTCGACACCGATGGCGGCGTAGCGCTCTTTGGCCATCTCATAGGCCTGGATGATTTTCTGCTCGTTCATATTCTTGAAATATTAATTGTTTGGATAATAAGTCTTTGTCTCAATTGAGTTTCCGATGATGCGGCGCATCTCCCAACGATCCTTGACCATGCCTGCGACCTTAGCCTGGATCATGATGTTGCCAATGGCAGTTCCTTCAACGGGACCTGCGATGACAGGAATACCAAGCGTGTCAGCTGTGAGCTGGCTCACAAGCTTGTTGGCAGAGCCGCCACCGATCACATGGAGCTTGTCGATCGTGAAGGAAGCGAAGCTCTGGAACATGGCGATCACTGACTTGTATTTCTTTGTCAGGCTGTGGTAGATGCAGCTGATCATCTGGGCATCGTTCTCAGGGACTTTCTGTCCGGACTCGGCGAGAGCCTTCTTGATCTCGGCATCCATGTCCTTGGGAGCGGCGAAACGGGGATCGTCAGGATCGATGGTTGACGGGAAGTCGATCTCGCTCTTACCCATCGCCTCAATCTGGGCATAGTTATATTCCCGACCTTCAGCGGCCCAGGTCTTACGGCTCTGCTCAAGGAGCCACATGCCGGTGATGTTCTTAAGGAACCTTGTCGTACCCTCAATTCCACCCTCATTCGTGACATTGTACTCGTAAGACTTGTCGTCGATGATCGGGACGGGAGACTCGATGCCCATAAGGCTCCAGGTGCCACTGCTAAGGTAAGCGAAATGCTCATTCTCAGCGGGAACGGCCGCAATGGCGGAAGCCGTGTCATGACCAGCCACAGCGATCACGGGAACAGGGGCGAAACCTGTCTCCTCGCAGATTTCCTTTTTCAGGACACCGACCTTGGTGCCAGGCTGCACGATCGGACGGAGGATCTTGGGATTGACACCAAGACGCTCAAGAAGCGACCTGTCGAAGTCCCTTGTACGGGGATCAATAAGACCGGAGGTCGAAGCGTCCGTGTACTCACAGACCCTCTCGCCAGTCAGCATGTAAGACAGGAGGTCAGGCATGAAGAGGATCTCCTCGGCCTTGTGGATCGGTGAGTCGGCTTCTTTGTTCTGGGCATAGATCTGGAAAATCGTGTTGAAATTCATGATCTGTGTGCCAGTGACTCTGTAGAGCTCCTCCTTAGGGATGATCTTGAACACCTCCTCGGGGATCCCGTCAGTGTACGGGTCGCGGTAGGCTCTCGGCAAGCCGAGGATCTCACCATCCGCACCGATGCAACCAAAGTCGACTCCCCAAGTGTCAATGCCAATGGATTCAATCTTCAAACCCATCCCGGCGACCTTCTTGAGAGCGGCCTTAAAGTGATCGAAAAGGGAATATATGTCCCAGAAATATTTCCCACCGTCTTCTTTGACGGCGTTAGGGAAACGATAGACTTCCTCGGAAGAGAGCTTTCCACCCTCGACTGTGCCGAGAATAGCCCTTCCGCTGGTAGCGCCTAAATCAAAAGCAAGGAAATTCATAGTGATATTATGCGGTTTAATTATTTTCTCAAAATTATCAATAATGCGTCGTATAAAAATTTAAGAATCTGACATAACTACTTGAATTATTGTCCCGTCAGTCCATTTTACGCATAATCTCATCCCAAGACTTGATGCCAAGCGTCGGAAGGTACTGGTCGAAGACCGCTGATTCTTCAGAAGTGCCTCCCGCCTTCCAGACGTACCAGACAGGTTTAGGAGCAAGGGCGCTCCAGCCATCAGCGTCGAAGCTTCTCAGGCCAATCCTTAGCCCGTACTCAACCTTGTTGTCAGCCCAGTTGTGCCATTGGATCGCATCTATGCCGTCCAATTGCGAGACCTTCTTCCATGCCCACGCCCCACCAGCGGCCTGCAAGGCCAAGTCTGAGGGACTGTAAGAGGGAGAATTAGTTCCCTGCTCGGATAAGAACAGAAGACGCTTGGTGCCGTCCTTGTAGAGATTATCAGGGAGCTTGATCCACTTGTCGATCACCTCCAGGTTCTTGAACGTGATGTACTTCGTGTCAAGATCCCAAGTGGACCGGGTGTCATTCTTCCAGAATTCCGGCTTGGTAAGGTCCTCAGGATAGGGATGATAGGCGACTCCCCAGCGGAAGTCCCCTTCTGCCTTGGAATATGCCACAGTCGCCTCCAGCATGGTTTTTGGCGAATGGCCTCCGTCTTCCTGGGTCCAGTTGTGGGTATATGATCCAAGGACGGAAGAGCCCTGGTCATACTGGCGGACTATATTGTAGCAGATCCTCATGGACTTGACATACCGGTCCAAAAGCCTCATGGTGGGCTGGTCTCCCATGTTTGTCCAATCATCGGCCATGTCGACCTCATTGTGCATGATCCAATGGTGGATCCTGCCGGGAGTGTCGGCGCAGTATCGCTCCGCCATGAAGGTCAGGGCGGCCGCATACATATTAAAAGCTTCAGCGGTCGTCAGATTCGGCATGGTGAAGTTTCCTCCGGTGTTCTCGGGATCCTTGTAGGCGGACTCGACAGGAGTCAGGATAATCGCGGAGACAACCACTCCGGCCTCCTTGCACTTCGCCACCATCCGGTCCACCTCTGCCTTCCAATTGCCGATAGCATATGGGATGCCGCCATAGACAAAGTCCGAGCCCTTGGAATTGATGATCCCGTTGAGCAGGACATTCATGGTGACGCTCCCGCATCCCATTTCCTTGCAGTCTTGGTAATAGAGGTCGATATTTCCGGCACCCAAGCCTTTCTTGTTGCGCAAGACAGCAGGCTCCAGGCTCCGGACCGGTTCAACCTCATCAGCGTATCTGGCGTGGGAATCAAGGATTTGGGACTCCCCATCGATCTTGACAACTGCCCATTTCGAGAACACTCGGTCGTAGTCGATCCCTTCCCTGGACTTCACTCGCCGGTCCAGAGTCACACAGAAAGATCCGGGACCTTCGATGGCGGTTGTGTAAGGGAAGGAGGCCATCTCTGTCACGTCTTGCCATGGACAGACATCAGCCAGCACATAAGTACCTGAGTCTCCGGTCTTTCCCTCAATAATCACCTTATCGGAAGTGACAGAGACCTTCTCAACTTTTGACGGATAGGTTTTGGAAAGATATTCCGACAGGTGATTAGCCATCTCAACCTTCGCGTTCTCAGCCTTCTGGCGTTCCTCAGCGGCCTGGATCTCAGCCTCTGTCATCTGACGGACGGTAATGTTCCGGATAACCACCTCTATGCCGTTGACATCACCAGGATCGATCCTTATCTTGTCTCCGGCTTTTCCCCATCCTGATGAGCGGAACGAGGAAATGTCAGCGGTGAATTTCCTGAAAACAGATGTCTGGGCCAGTTGACCGTACTTCCCGGAACTCTGCTCGGTGGGGACGCCTCCAAGACAGTAGAATATCTGGAGATTGTCGATGGTTCCCGTGGACATGTACTCGAACTCGATCATTTTCAAGTCCGAGCCCAGAGGGGACGACAATGCCTCCGAAAAGACATAAGGATCGCCTCCCGTGACATTGATCTTGAAGGTGCGGTCGCCTGTTTTCGAGAGTGAGATGCTATGGCCTCCGGCTCCGGTTAGAATGAACCCGACTCCTGAGCCTTCGGACGGAGTGTCTGACGAAGGGACAGTTATGGAACATGCCCCTGTCTTCCCGTTCGATGAGGTAGCCTCCACCATTGTATGGCCCGCTTTCACTCCTGTGACCACACCCTCCGAAGAGACTGTCGCCACCGCAGGGTCGATGCTCTTCCAAGTCACGGTTTTCGATGTGGCCGCGACCGGAAGCACTGTGGCACTGAGAGTCATGCTCTCCCCCACCCCGATCGTGGCAGATGAGGGAGAGACATTGACTCTGGATACTTCGACTACCTGAGGACCGTCTTCTTTCACTTTGTCGCAGGCGAAGAAGACCGGGACCAAGGATAATGCAAGTGACAGGAAGACAAAAGGGTGTCTCATGATTAACTATTTCGCTGAGTAGACAAAATTGAACCTTCCGAAAGGAGCGGTGTCACCGCTGACATAGAAGTCCATGATGTCACCTTCCTTCGTCATGTTATCGTTCCACTTGAACTCGAAGTCGGCGGCAGTGCCGCTGCCGAGCCCGAGGACCGAGCGAGGAACGCATATCACCATTTGGTTCCCTTTCTGGAAATACTTGACCTCAGCGGCTTTATTCCACATCCAGATGCCCTGGACGTTGCTTTCAAGGACCGCCTTGGAACCGGAAGGGGAAACACGGTTGACAACGAAGTCATAGCCGTACCATCCAGTCGACTTGTCACGGTCGATGTCAATGAACAACTGCATCCAATGGGGATCGGTACGTGGGCTCATGGCCTCGGCGGTCTCGACATAGAAATAGATGTTGTCCTTGTCCCTGGCGACCTTGGCTCCGACCAAGTCATTACGGCCGGAATTATCCGTGTAATGGGTGTTTCCGGCACCGACATTATCCCTGTGGAAGGTGTTGCCTTTGTAGGTCGCGAAATATGGCTCGACATCATTCCAATCGGAGAAATTATTGATTTTGACCGTCTTGGGGGCTGAAGCGCCTGCCGTGGGGGCCATACCTTTGAACTTACGCACGTTGTCAACGAGCTGAAGGTAATACACATCTCCCTTGTCTCCCCAACCGGCATTGGGCTCAATGTCACGGCTGCAGATCCAGTTGTACTGATCAACGAATGAGAAAGGATCTCCGTTCCAGCTGTCTTTGGGCAGCCATTTCCCTGCGATATATTCATTCCATCCTGTCACGAAGACGAGTTCCGGATCCAGCTCATAGGCCCTGTCCCACTGCTCTTCTATGTTCCAGCCATAAAGATAGCCATCAGGACGAGGATCGAAACCGTTGCGGATGGAGAAGCTACGGCCATAGGCGTCTTTGGTGTTGAAGGCTCCGCAATGGCCTTTACGGTCAGGATTCGTGTTCTGGGCTACTCCGACAGTGACCTGCTCATAGGTGGTCTTGCCGCCTGGTCCGACGGAAGGGACGTAGCCATGCTGGGGGTAATTCTCGAGCCATCCCCACTGGTCGTTCCTTCTGGGGCCGTCAACATAATCAGGCTGACCGGGTCGGAAAGTGAAGAAAGAGGCGATTTCCTTGTCGGTCGGATCGTCCGTGAGGTTGTCAGGATAGCCCATGATGCACGGCTTTCCTTTCCAGATGAACCAAAGGTTCTTGTAGCGTCCCGGCTTATAGAGATCGTTATAGAGTTGGCGAAGGGATATTCTCGAATCAACCGAAGCGCCGAAAGGCAGCATGAAGGCGATCTTGGGGACCTTGACTCCGTCTTTCTGGGCCTGGTCCCAAGTCTCCATCAAAGCTTCGTAGGAAGGGATCCATGTCTGGTGACCATTGGTGCAGTCGAAGAAGACCGCGTCGACACCGGCTGCCGCCAGCATCTCGGCATGTTTTCTCAGGACCCATTTGTCAGTGGTCTGGTAATAACCGAAAAGAGGCTGCTCCCAGTAGTAATAGTGCGGTCCGGTCGGGCCCCAGGCGGGGTGATTATAATCCTTTATCGCCTCGGGATGCTCCCTAAGAATCTCGGAGATGTTATAAACCGGGAACTTCTCATCATGATGGAAGGTGTGCCAGGTCCAGTAGAAGATAGCGACAAACTTTCCATCCCTTTTGGCCGGGGCATCATCATAAGTCCTCACCTTCCTGCCAAGGGCGTCGGTAGCGACCCAAGAGTCCGGATTGACTTCCTGAGATGCGGCCGGAACGCTCACAAGAGCGGAAGCGGCAAGAGCCAGGATAGAGATGGAGGTAAATATTTTTCTCATTACAAGTTATTTTTTCCAGATGAAACGGTAGTTGAAACGACGGTTGGGAGCGGTGTCGCCACTGGTGCAGATTGAGATAGGATCGACCAGCTCACCAGGATTGTCAGCCCACTTGAAATCAAAAGAGGCAGCTTTCCCGGAGACTCCCATAATCTCCTTGGACACAGATAGTTCTATCTTATTGCCCGCGACTTTGAAGGTAGAGTTCCCTTCAGGGATCCACTTTGAGCCATCCCACTTGAGCACTTCTGAGCTATCTTCCGAGATGATATTCTTGTTGATGAGGAGATCATAACCGTACCAGCCTGTCGAGGTGTTCTGGTCAGAATCGACAAGCAGGAGCATCCAGTCGGGATCGGAACTGGGAGTGATGTCCGCAGCCGTCTCAGCGTAGAAACAGACATTGTCCTTGGTCATGGCCACCTTGGAGGCGATAATGTCATTACGGCCGGTGTTATCCGTGTAATGGATTCCGGCATAACCCTTGGCGTCACGATGGAAGGTGTCGCCCCGGGTGTCACGGTAGACCACACTGACCTTGTCCCAGTCGGCGAATGACCCGTCGATCTTGACCTTCTTCACGCCTTTGTTCTCAGGGATGGGACGGACACCTTTGTAGCGGCGGATATTCTGGGCCATCTGCATGTAGTAGTTGTCCGTGTAACCTCCCTTCATGGGTTGGATGGTCCTGTTGAACTCAGCATTGTACTGGTCTACGAACATGAAAGGATTGTCCCTTCCGAGCCACTTGATTGACGGGTTCTGATCGTACTTGCCGGCAGTCCACTCGTTCCAGTCATTCAGGTAAAGGAACTGGGGATCAGCCGCCAGGGCATCTTCCCAACGCTCCTGGAAGTATATTCCGTAGCCCTCCGGATTCTTGACTGTCTTGCCGAGCCAAGGGACGTAGGCCTCCTTAGGCATGTCATATTCGTCGAGCTCAGGCTCCCCTCCCTTGCGGGACCAGGATTTTCCCACGCCCATCGGAAGGGATGTCATGGTCACGGGATGCTGCGCCGGAGTGACGGCACATTCCTCGATTTTGCCTTCATGCTTGGAGGCAAGCTCCTCAGGGGTCATGTTGATGATCCTGTCGTCAGCCATGCTGTAGCCGAAGCTCCAGTTGTCCTCGGTACCGATGTAGCGCTGGCCTCCCCATTCGTAATAGCCCCACCACATGTTCCTGAGGGTGAAGAAGTTCTTCACGTCGTCGGAATAGTCCTCGGTCTGATAACCGCTTCCGTTGGCGTCGAGTTCCGGACGGGCGTTGTAAAGGAGCAAAGGCTTCCCGTCCCAATAGAACCAGAGGTCGGAATACTTGTTCTCTTTATAAATTCTCTCGTAAATGTCCTGAACAACCTTGACGACAGGGCCGTTGTAGCACCAGAAGAGGAACTGCGGAGTCTTGTTGCCTTCCGCGCGCATTTTTTCCATGACGGAGAAGGTGACCTCCCACTCGTCCCAGTAGCGGACAGCGTTGGTCACATCCATCACGAGGACATCCACACCGGCGTCAGCGAGCATGGACATGTCTTTCCTGATCACCCACTCATCCTGGCTGAGGAAATAACCCATCTCCGGCTCTCCCCAGTGGTAGGAGCCATATTTCCACTCAGGATTGTCTGCCTGAAAACGAGCGTTCGGGTCTTTTTGAAGGACCTTCGTGACATCGGCTTCATAAGGACTCCTGGCATTCAGAAGCCCCTGCGTGTGCCAGGTGATGTAGAATATTCCAACCACTCTTCGCTGGTCATTTTTGACCGGTCCGACGGAGTCGATCTGGGGCATCGTCCTGCCAAGGGCATCGGTAGCGACCCAGGTGTCGGAATAGAGATCGATCTCGCCGCTTTTGGCGACCTCTTTCGGGCCACCGCACGAGACGACTAAGGCCAGAGCCATAGCCAGAAAGAACGGAAACTTACTGATTGATGTCATAACTCGTTGGTTAACAATAATGTCATTTATTAAAAATAGTGTCCCGCGCGATCGGGGCGGGACACTATCATCCTAGTTTTTAGTTGGAGCGGATGTTCTATTACGGAACGGGCTGCCAACGCATGTTGCGAACCTTCAACGTAACACCGGCGCCGTCACCGACATCGAAGCGGACTGTACATCCGGCCTTTCCGGACCAGCCATGCTTGGCCCAATCAGCTGTGAAGTCTTTCTTGAAGGTCTTCCATTCGTCTGTCTTGGAGACCGAGAATGTGGTCGAACGGCCTCCGGCGGGACCACCGTCTCCGAATCCACCTTCGTTGCACCAGAAGAACTCAAGAGTGATGGAAGCGGTACACTTGTACTGGAAGACAAGCATAGCGCCAGCAGCATCATTCTTCAGACGTCCAAGAGGCATCCAGGAGTCACCACCAGTGGTAACGTATGTCCATTCGGTTTCGTTTGAACGATCATCAGCCTGGAACCAGTCGAGGTTGTTCACCCAACCAGCGACACCGAAGTTGTCCGGATAGAGGTACTCGACATCTGGATAGACGGTCGGATCGTCATCCGGGTCAGGAGCCAACTCGGCGGCTGCCTGCTCGGCAAAAGGTGAAGCGCTCTTAGGATCCTTGCTATAGTAAGCGAGGAACTCCGCGAGATGCGCCCAGTTGCCCTGAGCCCACAACTCGACCTTGATGTAACGGGCGACCTGCTCCTGGAACGAGTACATATGGGTAGCAAACACAGGACCAGCATCATAGTCGCACTGGGGAACAACAACATCATAAGCGGAGTTATCTCTACTGACAGAGACCTGGACCTGTTGAATAGGAGATCCGTAACCTTCGTCAGTGGCGCGACGAATAATCTCGACAGCATTGACTTTATGGGCGGAACCCAAGTCGACGATAAACCACTGATAAGGGCCATTTCCAGCATTGAAAGGCTCGGAGTGCCAGTAAGTCGCGGGATTCCTGTCGAGGACCTTGTCAAAAGCGTTCCCTGCGTTCCACACTGAAGAATACTCGGGGACAGTCATTCTTGACACAGGAATCTCACCAGTGGAGGGAGTCACGGAGAACACCGCAGGCTCGGAGACCGAGCCACCGCTGGAAGCGGTCACTGTGATATTCGTAGGTTCCGTGAAAGCACCGATCGAAACAGACTCATCGGAAGAAGAAGTCTTTGTGACTGTCTTGGAAGCTCCGGTGACATCATTGTAAGTGATCGAGACGGTAATTTCACGATGATACTCATTGATCCAGGATACCTTCGCACCCTCGACCTCCGGAGCCACAGTGACAGTCTCAGCAAGATACTTGTAAGCATAGGAAGCGTCCTCGGCGGCTCCGGTCACGGTCTGCGAAGGACCGGCCTGACCGTCAGAAGAGTAAGGGGTCAAGGTGAAGGTGTAGGAATTGGTGTCTTCAAAACCTTCATAGACATAGCGGGTATGTCCCTCGCCTTGAGGACCCACAGCATAACGGCTGATCTTTTGCTTGATGGTCTCACCACCCTTCTGGAACTCGACCAGAGTGTAATAGTAGTCACCCGATGTAGGATTGTCCCAAGTGAAAACCACCGAACCGATACGGGCCGAAGTCTGGACATTGGTAAGAGCTCCGGGAGCGGTCGGGGACCCTATCCTGGAATCATTCTCCAACTCGGAGCATGACCAAAGGAGCGAAGCCGCGAAAAGGATGAATATGTATTTTTTCATAATCATTATCATTTAAAGATTTGAAGACTACCAGCCGGGATTCTGCCAATCAGAGCCAGTGAGTTTGGTCATCTTGTTGATTTCACCGGTGTTGATCGGATAGAGAACGTACTTGCTGTCACCAGTCTGACGAGGTTCGAAAGCGAAACGCTGATAAACGTAGTTCGATCCCTCCTGGGTGATACGCATTCCAGTGACCTGCTTGGCGTAGGTTGAAAGCACATTCCAACGACGGAGACTGAAGTAACGGTCCTGCTCGAAAGCGAACTCGATGCGGCGCTCATTGCGGTAGCGAGCCTCGAAATCACTGGCGCTAAGTCCGGTGGGGAGATCAGGCATACCGGCACGGGAACGGATAGCATTCAGGGCGTCAGCGGCGGACATGTTCGCTCCACTCACATTCTGGTAAGGGCCAGCCACCTGGTAGGCGACCTCAGCGAAGTTCATGTACACGTCAGCAAGACGGATCAGACGCAGGTAACCATCCTGGTTGGTGTTACGGTTGGAAGCGTCAGAAGCGAACTTACGCATGTAGTAGCCGGTCGCAGTGTAACGGATGTTAGTCTCGCTGATTCCGCTGGTTCCACCAACATAAGTGTTGATGTAGGCACCACCACGCTTTGACATGTTGTAGAAGATCGAGTCGTAGAAACGAGGATCACGTCCCTCGTAGGGCTTCGCATCATTGTAACCGGAAGCTGTGTTGATGATCGGCTGGAGATGGGCGGCATCGGAGTAACCGGTGATAGCCGGCTGACCGTTAGCCATCTCGTAAGCGTCGACAAGCTCCTGTGTAGGGCAAGATCCCGAGGTGGTTGTACCGGCGATGATCGGAACACCGCACTCCCTCCAGACCTCGACTCTCCATCCACCGAGGATAGTCTCCTTATCAGCCGCGCGAAGATCGTTCGGGTTGGTCAGATGGTAGAGAGCATAAGCGGAGTAAGTGTCAGACTTATTGGTCCAGAGTGAATACCCGTTGGCAAGAAGCTTACCGAGGGCATCACCAGCGACCGTGAGGGCCTGCTGCTTGTCAAATGATCCGTCGTCGAAAAGCGGGCTGATGGCGTACATCACGGCCTCGGCACGGATCGCCTGAGCGACAGCCTTGGTCATAATGCCCCACTGTCCGTCACGATAGACGTATGAGAAATCCTCTGAATCAGGGACGGAGATGGCCTCGTCACAATCCTTAAGGATCTGGGTAACAACCTCAGACACAGAAGCGCGGGCATCTGTCGAATAATCATGGTTGGTACCAAGATCACTCGTGAAGAGCGGAACAGCTCCGTAGCGCTTCACAAGCTGCATGTAGTACAGGGCACGGAGAACCTTTGCCTGGGCGCTCCAAGCGGCCCTCTCCTGCTCGGTCATACGGGCGGTGGCTCCCTCGATGTTGTCAAGGAAGACATTGCACTTGCGGATTCCCTGGAAATAATGGGCCCAAGGATCTCCATCGTAGTTATATGCGCCGTAATTGGTGGCGTTCAATGACTGGTTGTACCAATAATCGAACTTAGTACCGGAAGTGATTCCCTGGGCATCCTGAGCGTCATCCGTGAAAGATCCAGCCCTTAGCTGGGGTGCGACCACGTAATTGTAGCAGGAATTGATGTAGCCCCTGGTCTTGTCACGATCCGTGAACACCTGGCTCATGTCAGTTGTACCGTTGTCCCTCAAGTCCAGCATCTCGTTGCAAGCGGGGAGGGCCAGGACGGCCAAGAACAAAAGAACGATATATTTTTTCATATCTTTCATCATTATTAGATTACAACAGGCTAGAAGGAGACATTAACACCGATCCTGTACATCCGGAAGACCGGAAGATTCACGACATTGTTGCCTTCAACGGGCATGTCGGCAGGAAGCTTGTCGAAGCAGAAGAGATTCTGTCCGCCAAGATAGATCCTGGCCACACCGGCGCCGATCGAGTCGCAGAAACGCTTAGGAAGCTTGTAAGCTATCTCAACGTTCTTCAGACGGATGAACGACGCGTTCTTGTAGAAGTAATCGCTCGTCTGAGTGTTGGTGGTAGACGCTGTCGAGAGGGCCGGGTAGTCAATGGTCTCACCATTGATCCAGCGCTCTGATGTCCATGCGTTCCTCATGCTCTCAGTGTAGAAACCGTCACGGACGGAGTTGTAGCCGTAGAGGTAGGAGTAGTTGCGATAGTAGTCACCCACACCCTGGAAGAGAGCGGACACCTCGATGTTCTTCCAAGAGAAGCCAAGGTCGAAGCCGAAGGTGTAACGAGGAAGCCAACCCTTGGCGAGAGGAGCCTGGTCTTTCTCATCGATGGTACCATCCTTATTCAGATCCTGGTACTTGATGTCACCAACTCTCGGGTTACCGAAGGAATACTTGGCATGAGAGTCGATTTCGTCCTGGAAGTTGAAGAGGCCGTTACCGTTGCTGTAGTCAACAAGGTAGCCCCACTGCTGCCCGTAAGGGAAGCCTTCCGAACGATAACGATAGACATAGTCCTCATCCCTCTCAGACTCACCTATGCTGATGACCTTGTTCTGGTTGTAGGCGAGGTGGCCGTTGAGATGAAGAGCGAAGTCGGCGCCGAAACGCTTGTTGTAGCCCACGGAGAGCTCCCAACCCTTGTTCTCGAACTGTCCCATGTTCAGCACAGGGAAAGAGCCGAGGGAGATACCCTGGTAGGAAGGAATGAGAGCGGTGGAACGCACGAGAGCGTTGTCGATATTCTCTTTGAAGGCATCGAAGCTGACAGTGAACTGGTTGCCCAGACCGAGGTCGATTCCGATATTGGCCTTCTTGATCTTCTCAGGAGCAAGGTCAGCGTTACCGTAGACAGACTCGTTGGTGTAGTACCTGAGCCAAGGAATGTTACCGCCCTGGACGGAGGTCACCTGATCCTTATAAGCGTAACGGCTATAACCGGTCGCGTCATTGCCTGTGATGGCGTAAGAAGCGCGGATCTTCAACAGAGACAGCCATGGAGCGTTGTCCTTGATGAAGGACTCGTTCGAGGCCACCCAAGCGGCGCTCACACCAGGAGTCCAGAGGAACCTGGTCGCGCGAGGGAAGTAATCCGAAGCGGAATAGCCGGAGGCAAGATGGAGGAGATAACGATGGTCGTAATTATAGAAAGCCTCGACACCGGTGTAGATACGGCGATAGTCATAAGTAGCGGCCGCGTTACCGGTCTGGTCGATGAAGCTCTGGTACATTCCGTAAGCGTTGGCGTTGATGTGGTGCTTGCCGAAGTCACGGGTGTAACCAGCCTCGCCCTTGTAAGAGGTATAGCCATAAAGGGCGGTACCCTTACCGTAGTTGAGGGTTCCATCAATCGTGGTTCCGAGCTGGGTGAAGCTGAGCTTGGACCAGTCGTCGTCACGATAGACCCTCTTGTAGGACTGGAGGGTGGTCATATTAGCTGTGATGTAGGAGAGATATCCCACACTGGCCTTCGCCCACAAGCCGGGAGTGATGCCGCTCAGGTCGAACTGCAGACCGCCCTGGCCATAGATGTTGGTGTTGGTGGTGTTCGAGTAACCGCTCCTGTTGAGGAGTCCGTAAGGGCTCTCTCCCATATTCACGGTAGAAATGACATCTCCAGCGGGCTGGACGACAGTCTCACCGTCTGATCCGAGGACCTCGGGAGTCGTGGCGCCGTAGACTGTCGGAGGCATGAAAGCCATGTACTCATAAATCGTGCTGTTGTAGGCAGTATTTCCGTTAGGAGTGTGAGCCTTCACAACAGAACCGGCAAGATTCATGAACAAACCGATCCAACGGTTGACCATCACGTCGATATTTGAGCGGAAGTTCAAACGAACCTTCTCATTGTCAGTCTTATAACGGTCGTTGTCAGTGTTCCAGAAGGAGCCCTGGTGGATGAAGTTCATCGTGGTGAAGTACTGAACGCGCTCGCTGCCGCCGGTAGCGTCGATAGCGACTCTCTGAAGGTTGGAAGCCTTCTTGAGGAGCATGTCAGCCCAATTTGTGTTGGGATAAAGATCAGTGTTCGCACCCTTCTTGAAGTTGTCAAGAGCCTGCTCGCTGAAGTAGACATTCTTGCCGCGACCGTCGTTGAAAGCGGCCTGGTTACGCATGGTCGCATACTCATAAGAGTCGAACTGATGCATCACGTCGACCGGCTGCTCGACAGTCTCGGAGATGTTGACTCCGACCTTAAGCTTGCCAGGGGTTCCCCTCTTGGTGTTGATCACCAGGAGGCCGTTGGAACCACGCAGTCCATAGATGGCCTGGGAGGCACCATCCTTAAGGAGCGAGATGGACTCGACCTCCTCAGGAGAGATACGGTAAAGGATGTCATGGGAATAGTTGTCGTAAAGGACACCGTCGATGACGATACCGGCGGATCCGTCACGGATGGAGTGGACTCCGCGGACAAACATCGAGAGCTCCTCATAAGTGGGCTCGAAAGTGCTTTCGATTGTCGTCAGACCAGACAGACGACCTGAAAGGGTCTGCTGCAGACGGGTGTTTAGAGACTTTCCGAGAGTTGTTCCGGAGACTGTGGAGACAGCGTCAGGGAGATCCTCGCGATAGACCTTGGAATATCCGAGATTAACGAGTTCCGCGAGAGCATGGCCGTCATCCTCCAGGACAACCTCCATTTCGGAGCCAGCCTTCATAGTCTGCCTCTTGAAACCGACAAGCGAGAAGGTCAACTCATCTGAACTGTTAGCCATGGCGGTGTACTGGCCGTTCTTGTCAGTCATGTAGATGTCTTTGTTGTTCGCAGAGACGATCACGCCAGGCAGAGGGTTCCCGTAAACATCCTTCACGGTACCCGAGACGGCGATATCATTCTGCGCGTTGGCGACAAAGGCACTGCCAAGAAGCAAAAGCGCCGCGGCTGAGATTATATGCTTGTTCATCATATCAGATACAATTAATAAGGTTAGAGGAACTACTACCAACCGGGATTCTGCCAATCCTCACCGGTGACGGCGAGCATATTGTTGACCTCGGAAAGCGGAATCGGGACCTTCAAGTACTTGTTAGTGTAGCACTGGCGTTCCTTGATAAGGTGACGGTCATAGGTGTAGCCCGTGACTTTGTTGTTGGCGTCAACGTGGCAGGTGATGTAGGCCGCGGTCACCCAGTGGTCGGTGGCGGAAAGGTCACCGTCAGGCTTGGTCCAGCGACGGACATCGAAGTAGCGGTTGCCCTCGAGGGCGAACTCGACACGGCGCTCATTACGAATCCTCAGACGAAGGTTCTCACCGGTAACGCTGGCGGGAATCTCGGGCATGCCGACACGGGCGCGGACCCTGTTCGTGGCCTGCCTTGCCTCATCCTCATGACCACTCTCAAGAGCAGCCTCGGCGAAGTTCAACAAGATCTCGGCGAAACGGTAATCCTTATGATCGGCACCGGAGAGGGTAAGGGAAGCATGGTCGGAGTTCGGATGGGCGAACTTGCGCTCGAAATAACCTGTACGGGTCGCTGTACGGCCGGTAAGAGCCCAACCCATAAGGCCTTCAGGCTGCTCAGTGACAACGCCGCCTTTCTCCCAACGGGCCCAAGTGGCGACTGTACGTGAACCACGCCATCCAGCGTCCTGACCAGCGTTCTCGAATGAGTTGGCCGCAGAGGCGCTACCCCATGTGCAATAACGCTGTGAGCCATTGTAGTAGATGGTCGCGTAGAAGCGAGGGTCGCGGTTGGCATAAGGATTCTGAGGATCGTACAGGGTATTGGCCTTATTGTAGTTAGGATCCAGATGGTACTCATCGTTGTAAGGCTTGGAGAGGTCGAGGACAGGCTGTCCGTCGATGGTCTCATAAGCGTCGACAAGCTCCTGCGTAGGGCAAGTTCCGGTCTTGTAACCGCAGATAGCACCTATGCAGTCGACGTTGGCGACATCCCAAGCACCGTTGGTGAGCTGGAAGATGGTCTCCATGTCAACAGGAGTCTCGCTGTAGGCCTGTGAGTTGTTGAAGTACTCATTGTAGATCTGGGCATACTCGTTAGGGAGATGAGCCTCAGGAGCACCCCATGTGTTAGGGATATTCAGGGTGTTGTAGAGCTTGTAACCGTGGGCCTCGAGCTCGTTCATAGCCTGCTTGGTGACATTGTAGGCCTCTGTCCAGTAGTTGTTGCCGTCGTTGTAAAGAGGACTGGCGGCGAAGAGGATCATCCTTGACTTGATAGCCCAAGCCAGGGCCTTGCACATCCTGCGCTTCTCACCGGAGTTAGTGATTCTCCAAGGAAGCTCATTGCAAGCGATCGCGGCGTCACACTCCTTCATGATGAACTGGACGACCTCGTAATAGCTGGCCCTGGTGACAGCTGAGAAGTCATCAGTGTAGGTGTACGGCTCGTCGATAATCGGCAGACCGCAACCGAACCAGAGGAGGAGCTCAGAATAGTAGTACGCGCGGAGAAGCCTTGCCTCAGCGATCCAACGGTTGTACTCAGCGGTGCTGCCGATAACAGCCGGATCAGCGTACTTGATGAACATCGCGCACTGGCGAATGCTTGAGAAGTACTTCGTCCAATAAGAGTTCTCAACAGTACCACCGACATTCCAAACCGGGTGGCTGGAAGCGGAAGCGTTACCGTTGTAAAGAAGTGCGGATCCGGCCCAGTTCACATCCAGGTCATCTCCGTCCCAGGAATCGTCACACCAGTTGACCGGGCCGCGAGTCCAGAAGAAATACTGGAGGGACTTGGTCGGCATGTTGCCGTAGCAAGTGTTAATGTAGGCCATGGTCTTGTCGTAGTCGACCCAGACATCCTCAAGCGAGATCTTGCCGTCAGGTGCTTGGTCAAGGTACTTGCTGCAGGAAGACACGCTGAAAGTGAGCGCGGCAGCGGCGACCAAAATGTATATCAATTTTTTCATATTCATCTCCATTTTAGAAGTTGATATTGAAGCCAAGCATCACATTCTTGGTGATCGGATAGCCGATCGGGTCGTTCATCTCGGGATCGAGATGCTTGGAGAACGTGTTGTTGCAGAGATAGAAGAGGTTCTGGCCAGAGATGTAAACGCGGAGGCCCTTGACGCCGGCGTTTCCAAATACCTTGGCGGGCAGGTTGTAACCCAGCTCGACATTCTTCAGACGGATCATAGACCTGCTCTGGATAAAGAAGTCATTAGACCTGTGGCTGGTGGAAGCCTCTGTGGCAAGAGCGGGATAAGTAATCTCCTGACCTGACTTCCAACGCTCCTCAGTCCAGGCACCTCTGTGATAATCATAGAAGTTACCCTGATAGATGTACTCCTTGACGTTCTGAGCAATGTCGTTATAGTTCCTGGAGTAACGTCCGAGACCTGAGAAGAGGATGTTGAAGTCGAAGTTCTTGAGCTGCATTCCGAGGTTGATACCATAAGTCAAACCAGGGATAGAGGTCGAGAAACCGATCGGGGAGACATCCTTGTCGTCGATCACACCGTCACCGGTGACATCCTTGTAGACAAAGTCTCCAGGACGGGGAACACCAGATCCATACTTGGTGTGAGCCAAGAAGGCGTCAATCTCCTCCTGGGAGGTGAAGTAACCCTTGCCGGGAGAATCCCAGTCAATCAGGTAACCCCAAGCCTGTCCAAGGCGATAGCCTTCAGTACGGAAAGGATAGGCGTACTCATCACCGCGGTTGACCTCGTCATATTCGATGACCTTGTTGTCGTTGAAGCCTAAGTTGGCGCCGATGTTGAAAGCGAAGCCGTTCTTGAAATCATGGCTGTACTTGAGCTCAACTTCGAAACCATGGTTCTCGACAACACCCATGTTGACCTTAGGAATGTTACCAAGAGGAAGTCCCTGGAACGAAGGGATGGTCTTGCGGGAGATAAGGATCTGGTCACGGTTCTCAGTGAAGTAATCGAAGTTGACGCGGAAATCCTGGAAGAGTCCGATCTCGACTCCGAGATTCATCTTCTTCGCAAGCTCCCACTTCAGCTCCTTGTTACCAAGCAGACCCTCGGAGATGGTGCGGCCACCAAGACCGGCGATGTCGCGGTCATTATTGCCGCCGACACTGATGTTATCCTGATAGAGGAAGCGGTTGCCACCCATGGAGTCGTTACCGACCATACCGTAGGAAGCGCGGAACTTCAACCAAGTCAGAACATTGCTATCCTTGAGGAAGGACTCGTTGGAAGCGATCCAACCGATGGATGCTGAAGGGAAGAAACCGAAACGGTTAGCCGGAGCGAACTGCTCGGAACCGTTGTAACCCATGTTGGCCTCCAAGAGGTAGCGGTCGTCGTAGGAATAAGTGAAACGGGCCGCGGTACCGATAAGGTTGTAAGGGATGCCGGCTCCGGAGGACTCCCAGTAACGGCGGTATCCGGTGAGCATCGCGGTCACATCATGCTTGCCGAATGTACGGGCATAGTTGATCGCTGCCTGCCCGTAGATCACGTAGTTGGAACTACGAGAGTGGGTAAGTGAAAGAGGTGAAGGGTTCTGTGAATGCAGACCGTACCTCATGGTGTCGTTCTCGTAGTCGACGAACGGGAGATAGAGCTGGAGAAGGCGGTTACCCTGAAGCACTCCGATGTTGTAAGTATCATAAGAGACCGAGCCGTTGATCGACAGACCCTTGGTGATAAGGGAACTGAGGTCATAGTTGACGGCGAGGTTGGAGTTGAGGTTCTTCTTCGTGTCGGTCTGGAAACCCTTGAAGTTGATACACTCATAAGCCGTACGGTCGATCCAGTTGTACATGACGGGGGCACCGACAGGAATTCCGTCCTTCTCGGCGAACTCGGCGATAGTGACCGGTCCGACGAAGATAGGGGCGATACAGGTGGCCTGATAAATAAGGTCACGCATCATCCAGTTCTCGTCACCGCCATAAAGGCTGGAAGTCGGCATGTTGATGTCCTCGGAATATGAAGCCAGGTTCAGTGAAAGGGTCAAGTCCTTCGTGAGATGGAAGTCGAGGTTGGACCTGAGGCTGAAACGGTTCATGTAGGCCTGAGGGTTGTAACCGAGTTCCGACTTGGGAAGGGTCTTGAGGTTACCGTCCTGATGGATGTAACCGATGCTGAGGAAGTAGTTCACCATGTCCGTACCACCGGTGATGTTGGCGTTGAAACGGGACTGGGGGGTGAACTGTTTGAACATCATGCGATAATAGTCGTTGTCGCAGTACAGGTACTCACGCATAGTCTTGAGTTCCTGATAGTTGGGTTCGTTTCCGGTGAGTCCGAAAAGCGGGTTCTTGAATTTGGCTATGACCTCATCAGAATAAGGGACAGTCTTACCGTCATTGATGAAAGCCTGGTTGCGCATCTCGAGGTAATCCCAAGAGTGAAGGCGCTCAGGCTGGACAGTGAAGGAAGACATCGACTGGTCGAAAGTGATGTTCAGGTTCGGCTTGCCTTTTTGACCGCGGCGGGTCGTGATAAGGATGACACCGTTAGCTCCACGAACACCGTAAAGACCGGTAGCGGAAGCGTCCTTGAGGACAGAGATGCTCTCAACCTCATTCATGTCAAGCGCCCTGATGCCATCAGAACGTTCCACACCATCAACGAGGATAAGAGGGCTCTGGCCATTCACGGTCGCAGCACCACGAAGGTACATCGTAGCTCCATCACGACCAGGCTGACCACCGCCGCTCTGCATTGAGGTAAGACCGGTTACACGACCGGCAAGAGCATTGTCAAGACGGGTCGTGGTCGTCTTGCGCAAGTCGGTCGTGGAGACTGTGGCGATAGCTCCAGTCACCGTGGCTTTCTTTTGCTGACCGAAAGCGACGACAACCGTCTCCTCAAGCATCTCCGTGTCCGGAACCAGCTTGATGGAGAAGTTGTTCCTAGTTCCGACCTCGATGCGCTGCGTCGTATAACCGATGCAGGAAACAACGATAGTCGCATTGGCAGGGACGTTACCGAGGACGAAGGTACCGGCATCGGTTGTCATCGTGCCGTTTACTGTACCATCCACCATGACGGTCACGCCAGGCATAGGAAGGTTGTTCTCATCGACTACCGTACCGGTAATCTCCCTCCCTCCGCGCTGGCCCCAGGATGGAGTCCAGAGTCCCGCGCACAGCAGGAGGCAAACAACCGCGGCAACCGCTCTCAAGCCAGAAAGCAGAGCCGCCGACAGGTTTTTATCGTGTATTTTCATACAGAGATAGATTAAAAAAAACAATAGTCTTCGATTTTATAAAGTATTGGTATAAACAATATTGGCCTAGTTTTCGCATTTGTGTTAGCAATTATTCGCATATTGCGTAGTGGTTTTTGGAATCCTCAATCGGAATCCATTCACAAATTTCTCGATTATTTTCCACGGTTTATATGAGTTTTTTGACATTCCGACTAAGATTTTTGATTACGATTTTTTTAATATATTCGCGGAAACGAACTTTTTTTTGAGTATGGATTCTGTTCATCTAAAATACCT
>ONUG01000132.1:0-4399 GCA_900320965.1 uncultured Bacteroidales bacterium
TCGCCGTGTCGATCGACGACCCGGGTGAGGGCTCGATCTGCACGGGCTCGTGGCTCAAACGCGCCGACGGGACGCACGCGCTCTATTACACCGTCCGGCAGATCGATGCGTCTCCCGCGTTGGGCCCCATATGCCCGTCCTGCCAGAAGCCCCATTTCTCCATCCATTTTTCAAAGGCGGAAATGGGCCGCAGCTGCATGGCCTCGCGGATCGCGGCGATGTCGTGGTAGCCGGTGGACTGGTAGTTGAGCATCACGTCGTCCCCGTGGGGTACGCCCATGAAATAGTTGCAGCCCGCCGCCGCCAGCAGCACCGCCAGGTTTTCGTTGTCGTACTGGTCGGCCCGCATGTGGTTGGTATAGCAGCAGTCGCAGCCCATGGGCAGGCCGTGGAGCTTGCCCATGAAGTGGTCCTCCAGGCCCGCGCGGATGAACTGGCGGTTGTCGTACAGGTATTCCGGCGAACCTTTGAGAACAGAGTTTGTCAGCCGTTTCTCCGGAATGCCGATTCAGATGCTTGACCGTAAGAGCGATGGCGACGACAATTCCCAGGAGAACACCTTCCAGCTGGACTATACGACACCGGTAGGGAAGGGGCAGTCTCTGAGCTCCGGACTGAAGTATATCGCCCGGCACAATTCGGCGGATGACAAACTCTATTTCGCCGAGGGGAACAGCTGGATTCACAATACAGAAGGCAGCATGCTCTACGACCATTTCAACGACATAGGAGCCATATATTCCGAATATACAGGGACTTTCGGCAAGTTCTCGCTCATCGCTGGATTAAGGTACGAATACACTTGGCAGAAAGTCCGTTACGGAAAAGGATTTGGCCAAGACTTCAAGACAGGATTCGGGGATATTGTCCCGAGCGCGAGTCTCCAGTACAATATAGCAGCGACTCGAAACATTGGATTGACCTACAACAGGAGGATCCAAAGGCCGGGCATAACCTATCTCAACCCTTATGTGGACAGGTCTTCGACAACGAACATAACTTATGGAAACAGCGACCTTACCAGCGCCAGGTCCGACATCCTTAGCCTTGTGTTCAACTCCTTTAATCCCAAGTGGATAGTTAGCCTTACAGGACGTTACAGCCACACCGGGAGCGGAATCTCGTCGTATAGTTTCTATGATGACGAAGGAGTGCTGAACACCACTTACGGCAATGTGGTAGTCGAGGACAACACCGGAGTGACCGCTTTTGTCAATTGGACTGCCGGTCCAAAGACCAGGTTGTTCACCAACAGTTCTGCCGGCTTCAGCAAATTCTCCAGCGACGCTTTGGATTGGAGCAATCATGGGTGGACTTGGAGCGCGATGTTGGGCATCCAACAGACTCTCCCTGGGGACATCTTACTGAGTGCCAATGTGGTGGCCAATGGTAGGACATGGACCTTGCAGGGTTGGAACGATGGCTTCAAACTGGGAGTCTTGGGTCTGACCAAAGGTTTCTTGGCTGACAAGCTGAAACTGACTGTCCAAGCTGTTGGCAACATCGGTGGAGATGGCCTTGAGATTAAGTCTGTGTCCAAAGGTAAGGACTATTTGACCACTTCGTTGGTAACTGTTCCTGTCCGTCAAGTTGGAGTGGCCCTCACATGGAACTTCGGGAAACAAGGTTTCCAGGTTAAGAAAGCCAGGCGTACTATCCAAAATGACGATGTGATCAACAACTCCAACGGCCAGGCTCCCGGAGGCTCAACCCCCGTCACGAGCGGTACCGGTCAACTGGGAATTTAGGATCTTTTTTCGTAGATTTGCGAAAATATGCTTTTTCGCGATGAAACGGACAATCATCTTTTTCTTCCTTCTTTTTGTCTCAGCCCTCTCATACGCTCAGGGCACGTTTGAGAACTATCCTTTGCCACAAAACCCGGACACTTTGAGGATCCTTGCTGTCGGGAACAGTTTCTCCGACGATGGTACCGAGTATATTCCTGGACTTCTTGAGGCCGCTGGGATTCATAATGTCATTATAGCCCGTCTTTACATCGGGGGATGCTCCCTCGAGAGGCATTGCCGGGAGTATGAAGAGGGTACAAAAGACTATGTCTACTACAAGTCCACCAAGAACAAATGGGTGACCGTCAGTAAGAACGCCACAATCCTTGACGGGCTCAAGGACGAGCCGTGGGACATCATCACAGTCCAGGAAGTCTCCAATAACTCAGGTACTTACGACACTTACCAAATGTGGGCTCCGAAGCTTCTTTCCATCATCCGCAAAGAGGCTACCAATCCCAAAGCCGCCATCGTGTGGCACATGACTTGGGCTTATGCCTCCAACTCGGATCATGGCGCTTTCAAGTTCTATAACAAGGACCAGAAGACCATGTACGATGCGATTGTCAGCTGCGTGGACAGGGCTAGGACGGACTTCAATGTTCCTGTTGTGATCCCTTCAGGAATCGCTGTCCAGATGGCAAGAGGCACGAGGCTCAATAACGAGAACAGGGTCCCCGCCGACTCGAAAGTCTACCAGCTGACCCGTGACGGGTTCCATCTCAGCCGTCAGCACGGACGCTATTTGGCGGCCTGCGTGTGGTTCGAGACTCTTCTCAAACCGACTCTTGGAAAGTCCGTCAAGGGGAATCCTTACCTGCTGGAGGACACTGAGTACTCGATCACCAAGAAAGACGCTCGTCTGTGCCAAAAATGCGCTGTCAAGGCGGTCGAATCTTACAGATAAATAATCATGGATCCAAGAGCAGAAAGAATATACAACGCAGCCGCATACGTTAAGGAAATACTTAACGCTAAGGGACTTGTGCCCACTGTCGGAATCATCCTCGGAAGCGGTCTCGGCCGGCTTGTCGACGAGATCGTTGATCCTGTGACAATCCCGTATAAGAATATTCCCGGCTTCCCCGTCTCCACCGCCATAGGTCATAAAGGCAATTTCATTGTCGGCTCATTGGGCGGCAAGACAGTTATCGCCATGCAGGGGCGCCTTCATTTTTACGAAGGTTACGACATGGACACTGTCGTGCTCCCGATAAGGGTGATGAAGGTCATAGGGATCGAGTATCTTTTCGTGTCTAATGCGGCCGGGGGAGTCAACACCTCGTTCCAGATCGGGGATTTGATGATTATCACTGATCACATCAACCAGATTCCCAATCCTTTGATCGGCCCTAACCTCGCTGAGTTCGGGCCAAGGTTTCCGGACATGACCAGGCCTTATGATCCCAAGCTGATCTCGCTTGCCAGGAAGATTGTCTCGGAGATTGGCATCAGTGTCCGTGAGGGTGTCTATTTCGCTTGCACAGGACCCACCTACGAGACTCCTCATGAGTACAAGTACATGAGGATTGTGGGGGCGGACGCTGTGGGCATGTCGACCACTCCAGAGGTGATCGTTGCCCGTCATGCCGGTATTCCTGTGTTCGGAGTCTCTGTCATCACAGACGTGGCTCATGAGGACGAGGACACTGATTATGTCACCGATGGAGAAGAGATTGTCCGTCAGGCTGACGCCGCGGCCACCAAGATGATTTCCCTGTTCAAGGAATTGATCGCCAGGATTTGAATATGCCGGACGGTGGCAAGATTATAATAAGAGGTGCGAAGGTCAACAACCTCAAGGACATCACTGTCGAGATACCAAGGAACAAGTTCGTGGTCGTGACCGGCATATCCGGTTCCGGAAAGTCGTCCCTGGCTTTCGACACATTGTTCGCTGAAGGGCAAAGGCGTTTCGCCGAAAGCCTCAGCTCTTACGCCAGACAATTCCTCGGCAGGATGAGCAAGCCGGATGTGGAGTCCATTGAAGGGATTCCGCCAGCGGTCGCTATTGAGCAGAAAGTCAATGTCCGGAATCCTCGCTCGACTGTCGCCACAACCACGGAAATATATGATTATCTGAGGATTATTTTCGCCCGTATCGGGCGAACCTTCTCTCCTGTCAGCGGCCGTGAGGTGAAATGCCACGGTCAGGGCGATGTGATGGCCAGTATCCTGTCCGGTGATTCCCGTACTGTGTACATCCTGGCCGACCTGGGCTGGGAGAACAGGCAGGATAAGGTCGAGTTGATGCTTCGGCTGAAGGAAGAGGGATATTCCCGTTTTTACGGAGAAGATGGCATCATCCGCATTGAGGAGATCATGAAGATGGCGGACAAGGGAGAGTATCCCCGGGAATTGTATCTCCTGATTGACCGCTTGAAACTCCCTGTGTTCAGGTCCTGCCTTCCGTACACGGATGCTGGTGAAGCTTGGCCCCAGACAGAATGGGAGGATCTCCAGACCAGACTCCGCTCTTCTATCGACAACGCTTTCAGGGAAGGTAATGGAAACCTTGTCCTCGTCAAAGATAATGGTAGGGAAGCTTTCTCCAATCGTTTCGAACTTGATGGAATGACTTTCAGGGAGCCTGATGAGTACCTTTTCTC
>ONUG01000132.1:4489-10844 GCA_900320965.1 uncultured Bacteroidales bacterium
GTCAGCGAGGACCTTGTCGTACCAGACAAGAGCAAGAGCATTTACGACGGCGCGATCGCATGCTGGAGGGGAGACAAGATGGGCTGGTTCAAGGATCACCTCGTCCAGGTGGCTGAAAGGTACAATATTCCTATCTTCGAGCCATACTGCAACCTCTCGCAGGAAGTAAAGGACACTATCTGGAACGGGCACAGCGTCGACGGGGACGAGAACTCGATCATAGGCATCAATGAGTTCTTCTCCTGGGTCGAGGCCAACCGCTACAAAATCCAATACAAATACATGCTCAGCCGTTTCTCCGGACGTACGACCTGTCATGCCTGTCACGGATCGAGACTCCGGCCGGAAGCTTTGTATGTCAAGGTCGGCGGGAAGACCATCGCTGAGCTGTTGGACATGAATGTCGAGGAGCTGCTAGCGTTTTTCGCCGCTTTGGAACTTTCTGATTATGAGCGTGGAATAGTACATAAGGCTGTCGATGAGATTGTCTCCAGGCTAAGATGCATAGCCGATGTCGGTCTTTCTTACCTGACCATGAGCAGGGCTTGCAACACCCTTTCGGGAGGTGAGAGCCAGAGAATCAATCTTGTGACCGCGCTCGGGAGCTCACTGGTCGGGTCGATGTACATCCTGGATGAGCCGAGTATCGGTCTCCATCCGAGGGATACTGACCGGTTGATCTCCGTCTTGCGCAGACTCAGGGATCTTGGCAACACTGTTGTTGTCGTCGAGCATGATGAGGAGATTATCCGCGCGGCCGACATGCTGATCGACATGGGTCCCCTAGCCGGCTCAGATGGTGGTGAGGTGGTTTTCCAAGGGAAAATCTCGGATAAGATTCCTGCCGCCGCTAAACGTCGGTCTCTGACCCTTCAGTACCTTGACGGCAGCCGGCGCAGGCTTTCCCGGGAGAAGCGTTCCTGGACATATTCAATCTCTGTCGAGGGAGCGATGGAGCATAACCTGAAAGACATCAATGTGAAGTTCCCTCTTGGCGTGCTGACCGTCGTGTCAGGAGTCAGCGGTTCCGGAAAGTCTTCACTTGTCGGTGACATCCTTTACCCTGCTCTTTACCGCAAGATAAACCAGACCGGTGACCTTCCTGGTGTGTTCAGAAAACTATCCGGGAATCTTGACCGGGTGACAAGGGTTGAGTACGTGGACCAGAACCCGATAGGGAAGAGTTCCCGATCCAATGCCGTGACATATCTCAAAGTCTATGACGACATCCGGAAACTGCTCTCCGACCAGCAATATGCGAAGATAAACGGCTACACTCCCTCCTTCTTCTCCTTCAATCAGGAAGGTGGACGGTGCCCGGAATGTCAGGGAGACGGTTTCGTCCGGATCCCAATGCAGTTCATGGCTGATGTGACCATGGTCTGCGAGGCCTGCGGGGGCAAGAGATTCAAGCCAGACATCCTGGAAGTCCGTTATCAGGGCAAGAACATAGATGATATCCTAGGGATGAGCGTTGAGGAAGCGATCTCTTTCTTCGGGGCCCAGAAAGACGATCTTGCCAAACAGATCGCCCATCGTCTGCAGCCTCTTGTGGATGTGGGATTGTCATACATCAAACTTGGCCAGAGCTCGTCGACCCTCTCCGGAGGAGAGAGCCAGAGGATCAAACTTGCCTATTTCCTTGCCCTTAGTGAGGATTCCGCCTCTGTGCGTAAGGAGAAGATCCTGTTCCTGTTCGATGAGCCGACTACGGGCCTCCACTTCTACGATGTGGAAAGATTGCTCAAAGCGTTCGACGTGCTCCTGGACAAAGGACACACCGTGATTGTGGTTGAACATAACATGGATGTGATAAGGGCAGCCGATTGGGTCATAGATCTCGGGCCGGATGCGGGCGATAAGGGAGGAGAGATCGTGTTTGCCGGGACTCCCGAGGAAATGGCTGAGTCCGGGACATCTTTCACCGCCGGATATCTTCGTGGCTGAGGCTGAGACAATCCTGCCCGGGATAGGGGTGGTACAGTGATGGCTGATGCATTAAGGATTTCGGCAGAACGCCGGTAGCAAGTAAGAATCCCGGGCCGGATTTCTCAACACAAAGGTACTTACATGCCGGTAGGGATTCTCTAATCGTAAAAAACTTATCGCAAAGTGTTGAAGTTTTTTATCAAGATGTGGTGAAATCCCCGAATAGATTGTAAATTAGGCCCTCAATTAGTTCAATAACCTCTGGAAAACATTTTTCTTATGGGACTTTTTAAAAATATTAAGATTGCCATAAGGGGCGGGAAACATGAGTATGTCCCCATCTTGATTCGCCAGTCAGAGTACATTTCAAAATCTTCATCCTTGCTGGCGGAAATGTTCTCATCAGCGGATAGGGGATTATGGGTCTCCACCGAGCGGGAGATCAAGACGTGCGAAGTCCAAGGTGATGCTTTGCTTAGCGAGTTCCATGAGATGCTGTCCGGAGGACTGATGATGAAGATCAACAAACTGGATCTGCAGTCTGTCTCAATGGCTATGGATGATTGCATCGATGTCATCAAGGACACCGCGAAGGCTGTGTTGATCTATCAGCCGGAGAGGATTGACACACAGCTTGAGGAGCTTTCCCAGCTTGCGAAGTCGCAGTCTGAGGCCATTCAGGACATGATTCCTTCCCTTTATGACATCCGGAAGAATCTTTCAGCGATCTCATTGTGCTGCGACCGGGTCACAGAGCTGGAGCATACGGCCGATGAAGCCTATGAGGAGTACATAGGCTACATATTCCGTAGCGTTGACGATGTCCGGGAACTGATAAAGTACAAGAACCTGGCTGAGATGCTTGAGAACACCACTGATGCCCACAAGAAGATCTCGGACCGGGTCAGGAATCTGCTGCTTAATTATTTGTCTGACTAAGGTTCCAGCGTCCTCATGTTGCCGTAATAGCCTATTGGCTCACGGTTTCTGGAGCGGACATCGATGTCAGTCTTTCCGTTAGTGAACACCTGCAGAACGAAGACAAAGGTGTCTTCCCCGTTGTTGGTCACGATAGTGATCTGCCTCCTGTCCGGTTTTGTGACCGTCTCGATATACTCGCTGATCTCAGACTCGAAATTCATTCCCTTACCTCCTCCGTACGGCAGGTTCCATGCCTGGCCGAAATAGGGGAGATGTGAGATCAGTTTGTCTTCTTTGACTTCGAGGGAGTAGTTCGTGACATGTTTTGAGATTCCCCTGCGAGGAATCATCTGGTCAACATCGATGACATAGGTCCTGTTGTCAAGGTTATCCTGTACCGCGGCCTCCATGGCTGCCTTCTCTTCAGGAGTCATCCTCAGGGAGGCGCAGCCGCCCAGCGCAATAGCTGCAGCGGCCGCAAACGCCGCTAGAATCAAGGTCTTTTTCATATTGCGGTTTTTATTAAGGTTTATTTGTCACTTGGAATGATTATCGTGTAAGTCTTTCCGGCCTTGTTGACCAGTTTGTCGTCTCTAAGCCAAAGGTTAGCTTCTTTGAGTTGGTAATAACTGCAGCCGTTCTTCTCGGCGAAGTCGACAAGGCTCTCAATTGGCCCGCTGACAGTGACTTCCTTCGCGGGAGGGTAGTAGGGGTACTTCTCGAATTCTCCCACCTTGAATCCAAAAGCCTCCGGTTTCTCGAAGAATAATTTAGCTGTGAGCACTCGGAACATGTACCTTGAAGTCTCCTCGACCAACAGGAGGTCAAGGGCTGACTTCTGCTTCTGATCCGCAAGGCGCTTGGATATGCCTCCTTGTCCGGCGTTATAGCTTGCGGCGACAGTCATCCAGTCACCGTACTTGGCATAGGCTCGTTTCAGGAGTTGGCATGCCGCGATGGTGGACTTCTCTATATTGTACCGTTCGTCGACTTCGTTGTCGATGACAAGCCCAAATTCCCTGCCCGTCACTTTTGTGAATTGCCATAAACCTGCCGCTCCCGCTGTGGACAGCGCTTTTGGTGTAAGATTGCTCTCGATGGCCATAAGGTATTTAAGGTCGTCCGGAATCCCGTTGAGTTTCAGCAGCGGTTCGACCTGCCTGAAGTACCTCGCGGAGCGCTTTAGCATGAGCAGGGAGTTGGTGTGGGAATAAGTGAAGGCGATCAGCTCCCGGTCCATCCTCTCGTACAGGTCACTGCGGTTGAAACGGATGGTGTCGCCCGCGAATACGACATATTGCGGTACTCTGGGCGATTGGAACTGCAGTTCCTCGTTGACATAAGCCTGTCCCCATGAGAGGGTAGCGCATGTCAGTACGAGAATGATGGTGGAAGCGAGTTTTCTCATATTCCTAAAGGCTGAATCTCTTTGCTTGCTCTTCGATGAGGGCCTTGTCATTGAAGTAGTCAATCCTCATCGCTTTCTTGACATCGTCGAGTGTGGCCTGGGCTGCGGCTTCGGCAGCCTCGCTGCCCTTCTTCAGGATCTCATAGACAGAAGGGATATCCTTCTCGTACTCTTTTCTCCTGGCCCTGATCGGCTCAAGCTCCTCGTTGAGGATTTTCTCAAGGAACCTCTTGCATTTCACGTCTCCGAGGCCTCCTTTCTGGTAATGGGCCTTGAGCTCGTCGAGGTTGGCGTAGTCAGGCCAGTAGAGGCTGAAGTGCTCGTCACGGCAGAACGCGTCGAGGTAAGTGAACACGGCGTTGCCCTCAATGTGGCCAGGGTCGCTGACATTGATGTGGAGTGGATCAGTGTACATGGACATGACCTTCTTGCGGACCTCGTCGGCTGATTCGGCCAGGTATATGCAGTTGCCGAGCGACTTGCTCATCTTTGCTTTTCCGTCGGTGCCGGGGAGCCTGAGGCAGGCTGAATTGGTCGGCAGAACCGCTTTCGGCTCGACAAGGGTCTCGCCGTAAATCCTGTTGAAACTGCGCACGATCTCGACAGTCTGCTCAATCATAGGTTTCTGGTCCTCACCGACTGGGACATCCGTGGCCTTGAAAGCGGTGATGTCGGCGGCCTGGGAGATAGGGTAGCAGAAGAACCCTACCGGAAGTCCGCTTCCGAACGCCTGCTCCTCTCCATCAGCTCCGAAACCTCTCATCGCTATCTCGGTCTTGACTGTGGGGTTGCGCTGGAGCCGGGCCACAGTGACGAGATTCATGTAGTAGAATGTGAGTTCCGTGAGTTGAGGTATCTGGCTCTGAATGAAAAGATTAACCTTGTTTGGGTCGAGTCCGACGGACAAGTAGTCAAGAGCGACCTCTATGATGTTTTGACGAACTTTCTCTGGATTGTCAAAATTGTCGGTAAGCGCCTGGGCGTCAGCGATGAACACAAACATCTTATCGTAGCCGCCGGCATTTTGGATAGCCACCCTGTTCTTTAGGGAACCGACATAATGACCAATGTGCAAACGTCCTGTGGGACGGTCTCCTGTGAGTATTATTCTTCCTGCCATATATTGAATTTAAGTTTATTTGATCAGATTGAGGAACTCGTTCCTTGTGCGGGCCGAGCTGAGGAATATTCCCGAGAAAGCTGAAGTTGTCGTGATAGCGTTGGATTTTTGGACTCCGCGCAAGGACATGCAGGTGTGCATGGCCTCGATGACCACGGCGACCCCGAGAGGCTTGAGGGCATCCACCATGCAGTCCCTTATCTGGACCGTGAGCCTTTCCTGGACTTGGAGCCTGCGGGCATAAGTCTCCACGATCCTGGCGATCTTGCTCAGTCCGGTGATCTTCCCGTTAGGAATATACGCCACGTGGCATTTCCCGATGAAGGGGAGCATGTGGTGCTCGCACATCGAGTACAGTTCGATGTCCTTGACGAGAACCATCTGCTGGTATTTCTCGTCGAAAATCGCTGACTGGATGATCTGGGTGCCGTTCTGGGAGTATCCCTGGGTCAGGAATTGCAGTGACTTTGCGACCCTTTCAGGGGTCTTTAAAAGTCCTTCCCTCTGGGGGTCTTCTCCCAGAAGCTCCAGGATTTCCCTCACCCTGGCGGCGATCTCCTTGGTCGTCCCCTCGTCGTATCTCTCTATTTTCTCAAAAGCCATTCTATTGGTATAGTTGTTGAATATTCAGCTTGTCATGCAAAATTAGCCAAAAAATCATTATAGTTTCGATTTTTTGCATATCTTTGCGGCAAATAAGGCCCCTTATTTGGTCTTGTTAGTGTAAGTTATTGTTTATCAATTAATTGATTGCGATATGTATTGGACACTCGAACTTGCAAGCAGCCTGGACGATGCTCCATGGCCGGCATCAAAAGAAGAACTGATCGATTACGCCAACCGATCCGGCGCTCCTGAGGAGGTTATTGAGAACCTCACCGAGCTCGAGGACGACGGCGAGATCTACGAATCCATCGAGGACATCTGGCCCGACTATCCCACGAAGGACGATTTCTTCTTTAACGAGGAAGAATATT
>ONUG01000037.1 GCA_900320965.1 uncultured Bacteroidales bacterium
GCGGTCGTGTTGACCGGATAAAGGGGTGCCGGATAAGGATTGATGCCAAGTTCTCTCAATTTTGCCAGAGACTCCCTGCGGATGACCTCTTGCTCGCTCAATTCAATGTTCGCCATATCTTTTTATATCATTATCTTACAAAAGTACGACAATTAATCTATAAACGGAAATTGTAATTGTTGAATAAAACCATTATCTTTGTATAATATGGCTAAGGAGCGCAAATGGATAATCAAGGAACCGGCTGATCCGGAGAAGGTGGGGAGACTCTCCGCCGAGCTCGGAATTGACCGTGTCCTTTCTGAACTGCTTGTGAAAAGGGGAGTTGAGACATTTGAACAGGCTCGCTCCTTCTTCCGTCCCAGCCTCGATGATCTTCACGATCCGTTCTTGATGAAGGACATGGATGCGGCTGTGGAAAGGGTCCGCAAAGCCATCACGTCAGAAGAAAAGATCCTTGTCTATGGGGATTATGATGTGGATGGAACTACGGCTGTCGCCCTTGTGTATTCCTTCCTGAGAAGATACTCCCAAAAGGTCGATTTCTACATACCTGACCGTTATGACGAAGGTTATGGCTTGTCTTACAAAGGAATAGACTGGGCGAGCGATGGCGGTTTCGGACTTATCATCACCCTCGACTGCGGCATCAAGGCTAATGAGAAAGTAGACTATGCGAAGGCCAAAGGGATTGACGTGATTATTTGCGACCACCATCTTCCTGAAGATAAACTTCCTGATGCGGTCGCTGTGCTTGATCCCAAGCGCGAGGACGACAATTATCCATTCGACGACCTCTCCGGCTGCGGAGTAGGCTTTAAACTGGTCCAGGCATATTCAAAGAAATACAACATCCCGTTTGAGACTTTGATTCCTCTTCTGGATCTGCTCGTGGTCAGCATTTCCGCTGACCTCGTGACGATGGTGGGGGAGAACAGGATCCTTGCGCATTATGGCCTGAAACAGCTGAATGAGAATCCTCGTAAAGGTTTGTTGGCGATGGCTACCCTATCGAAGCTGGAACCGGGTCATCTCACGATCGATGACATCGTCTTCAAGATAGGTCCTCGTATCAACGCTGCCGGAAGGATGGAGACCGGTCGGCTTGCTGTGGAGTTACTCACGGCATCTGACGATCATGTCGCCAACATTGTCGGTGAGAGGATCAATGACAACAACAATGAGCGTAAAGGGATTGACCGTGAGATCACCCAGGAAGCCTTGGAAATGGTCCAAAACGGTTCCGCCCTTTCAACTGGTGCCGCGACTATCGTCTATAACCCGACGTGGAACAAGGGTGTCGTGGGTATTGTCGCCTCCCGTCTTGTCGAGGCGTTTTACAAACCCACTATCGTCCTGACGAAGTCCAACGGATTCATTACCGGCTCGGCCAGGAGCGTAGCTGGTTTCGATCTTTATGAGTCGATCGAGAGTTGCGCTGACCTGCTTGAGAATTTTGGCGGGCATGTCTATGCGGCCGGACTGACGATGAAAGAAAGTAACCTGCCTGAGTTTGTGAAGCGTATAGACAAGTTCATTGCCAGCAAGATAACCGATGAGATGCTGACTCCTGTCACCGACATTGATGCCAAACTGGAGTTCAGTCAGATCACTCCAAAGTTTTTCAGGCTACTGAAGCAGTTCCAGCCGTTCGGCCCGGGCAACAGCAACCCTGTTTTCCTGACCGAGAATGTCTCTGACGGCGGCAACGGCCGCAAGGTCGGAGCTGGAGGTGTCCACATGAAGCTTGATCTCATCGATGAGAAGCAGCCGTTCCACCAGATTCCGGCGATAGCCTTCAACATGGCGGAATACTATGACTACATCAAGGCTGGTAATCCCTTCGACATCTGCTATTCGATAGTCGAGAACTACTACAGGGGCAACTCCACCCTCCAACTCCGCATCAAGGACATCAAAGAGCGCGAGGAGTTTATCTAAATCATTTTGACAGAGCTTCCAAGATCTGATGACGGGCAGCCCGGAAATGGGTTGTAGACATGTCGTAGGTTGTCCAGTCATAGACCGTCTGGCGGCAGATCTCTTTGGCGAGGGCCTCGTCCTTTCTCGCTAGCATCTGGAGCAGGGTATAGTCGGCTATGCCGTCCCGCATGGCCTCCAGACGGATGGAACCGTAGAGTCTCTTGTCGCGAGGGTAGATAATCCAGCTGTCACCTCCGGGGAGGATATTACCGTTTTCAGTCTGGATCGCGGTGGTCTCGTCCCATGGATCCTCGCCTTTCCAATAGTTGAGCCCCCAGTGGAGGTAACCGGTGGCCCCGAAACGGAAGTTGATCCAGTGCAGAAGCCGGGTTTTCAGGAGCGGCTGTTCCAGGAAGCGGTTGGCGAACTCTCCTTTAGGGTTCAGGCAGGTGTAAAACCACACCTCGTCGCCCGCGGCCTGCCTTTCGCGATAGAACTCATAGCCATACGAGTAGAAGTCCAGCTGCGGGACCCAAATGTCCACGATCTGGGAAAGCTCATGGGAGTGGCAGGCCTCGATAATCTTAACATCTGGGGCATAGCGCTTGAAGAAGCTGGCGATTGCGACGTAGGATTCGTAGTTGTCTCCGGCAGGTTCGTCGGCAATGTGCTGGCAATAGATGGGATACCAGCCCTTTTCCTTGATGTGGGAGGTCAGGGCGGGAATAAAGGCCGAATAATACTCTATCGCGGCGGGATCAGACATCGGAAGTCTCCCTTTTCCGGGAACATTCACTCCGAACGGGCTGTTCCATTTGCCCATGCGTCCGCCTATGTGCCCTACTTCCAGACGCTTGAGTACCCCGGCCTCAATGAATATGCCCACCATTTTATCGAAGTTATCGAAGTTGAAACTCCAACTGCCACCCTCGTTGGTTGAGGTTATAGTCGACAGGGGAATAAGGACTGTGTTTTGGTAACACACCTTCATCTTGGACGCTATCGCCCGGATGTACTCCCAATATTCCTCGCTGTAGATTGTCGCTTCGGGGTCGAAATACTTCAATGCGCCCTCGCTTGAATTGAACCAGTTTGTGATCCAGAGCGTAGGTTCCTCTAGAACAACTGGATAGACCTTGAGGGCGATCTCGCTCTCAAGGTTGAAACCTTCGCCGCTCAAACGTATCTTCCCGTTGTAGACTCCTGGGACGGCATCTTTCGGCACGGTCACTGTGACCCACACGGGTTGTGTCATCCCAGCCGGGATATCCCGAAGGGATCCGTCGTCATCGATCGGGTCCGGGTACATCCCGGATGCGGAACGGATCGCGTCGACAGCAGGATTCAATGTGGTTCTCCCTTCATGGACAAAGTCAACGAAGCCTGTGGTTACTGCCTCAAGGCTGTGTCCGGCACCATCTGTAGGGGCGTCGACCGAGATCTTTACATCTTTGAGCTCGGCCATTCCCTTTAATGAATATTGGAAAGTGGCGTGCTCGCCGGCCGCTACTTCCTCGACCTCGTCATAGGGTTGGGTCAAGGCCGTCTCCGGAAGTATTTTTAGGAGTGGGTCGACACGAGTCAATGTGACCTCGGTCGATTTTTGGCAGGAAATAAGTGAAATGATTGCCAGAACAATGGCAAGAATAAGTGGTTTGGAGTGTTTCATAGTGTAAATATACGTATATTTGTTATATGAAACGTATCATATTCTCTTTTTTAGTCTGCATTTCTCAGTGCTTTTTTTTATACGGCCAGGATTGGCTCCTCGACGGGAGCGGCTATGTCTCCACCATTGTCAAGACCCCCGATGGGATGGGAATTATGATGACTAATGGGTTGATCAGTAGGGAATTCCGTGTCTCACCCGGTCTGTCGACGATTAATATCTCAAATCTGATGACGGGTGACAGTATGCTACGAACCGCCTGCTCCGAAGGAACTTTGACAATCGACGGGAAAGACTATCCGCTTGGAGGCCTTTCAGGAGTAGAGGAAAGGGGATACATGCTTCCTGAATGGATTGACGGGATGCGCCCTTTGGAGAATTCATTCCGGGTCGTTGACTGGACAGTGACAGACTTGAAACCTCGGATGGAGTGGAACCGGAAGCGTTGGGCTCTTGTGAAGGAATGGAATCCTACAGGTAAGGAATTGACCATCAACTTGGAAGGTCCGGGAGATCTTAAAGGTGTCAAGGTGGATCTTCATTATGAAATCTATGACGGAGCTCCGATAATAGGTAAGTGGTTGATAGTCAAGAATGAGACCGGACGGGCCATCATGCTTGACAAGTTCACTCTCGAAGAGTTGGCTTTTGTTGAATACGAGTCCGATGTGGATCATGTCCCTGCTTCTTCGGCTGGCTCGATCCATGTCGAGAGTGACTGGGCACAGGTCTCTTGTGGGACTACTTTCTGGGGCACTGATCCAAAATACACCTCCCAGGTTAATTACGGTCTGCAGACCCAGTGTTTCCTGACGGTTAAGCTCCCTAACGATGGACCTGCCCAAGAGATCCCATCGGGGGAACGTTTTGAGAGTTTCTGCAATTGGCTGATGCCGTTCGATTCTCAGGAGCGAGAGCGTAAAGGGTTGTTCTTGAGGCATTTCAAGCGTATTTTGGCTCCTTGGACGACAGAAAATCCGATATTCCTGCACCTCACTTCGACTAAGCTCGAAGATGTCAAGACCGCCATCGAGCAGTGTGTCGAGACAGGCTATGAGATGATCATCTTGAGTTTCGGCTCGGGTCTGGACATGGAGGATGAGAGTGAGGAGAACATCTCCAAGTTCAAAGAATATGTTGACTTGGCACATTCCAAGGGTATCGAGATCGGTGGTTATTCGCTTCTTGCAAGTCGTTGGATCAGCGACGAGGTGGACGTTATAAATCCTCGTACCGGGAAGCGTGGGGGAATGACTTTCGGAAGCTCACCATGTCTTTCGAGCGAATGGGGACACGAGTATTTCCGGAAGATCCAATCCTTCTTTGAGAAGACTGGAATGGATGTGTTCGAGCACGATGGCTCGTACTCCGGGGATCCGTGCGCCTCGACTTCCCATGCCTTCCATAAAGGGCTGGAAGATTCCCAGTGGAACCAGAGAAAGATGTTGGAGAATCTTTACAAGTGGATGAGGGCCAAGGGAATATACATGAATGTCCCGGACATGGGAACAATGTTGATCGGATCGAGTAAATGCGGAGTCGGTTACAGGGAGGACAACTGGTCGCTCCCCAGAGACAGGCAGATCATCCTGGGGCGCCAAAACATCTTCGATGGAACATGGAAGAGGAACTCCGGAGACGGTTGGACATTCACTCCGCTGGTCCAGTATCACGGCGGTGGAGCTGCTGCCACGTTGGAGCCACTTGACGAGCATCTTGACGCTTACAAGGCCCACATGATCCAGAACTATGGTTCCGGAGTGCAGTCTTGTTACCGGGGTTTCAGGCTATACGACACAGAAAGGACCAAGGAGGCTGTCAAGGAGGTAATCTCCTGGTACAAAGAGCATAGGGACATCCTGAACAGTGACATTATCCACCTGCGTCGTCCTGACGGGAAAGACTGGGATGGGATAATGCATGTCAATCCTGGCCTTGAGGAGAAAGGTTTCGCGATGCTTTATAATCCCACCAATAAGGAAATCACAAGGGTCATCAAGCTTCCGCTTTACTACACAGGTCTGACCAGAAAAGCCAAGATCAGCCAGGATGGCGGCAAGGCGAGAAAGTACCGTCTGAAGAGGGATTACAGTGTTGAGGTGGAAGTTACTATCCCGGCTTCCGGCCACACTTGCCTGGAGATCAGATAACTATTAGTCAAGAAGGGTGACGATGTCGACGGCGGCGGTGAGATAATCGTCGCTGTCGACGTTTATTATGTGTCGGGCGGTCTTCTCGTAGATGGCGCCTCGGGCGGCCATAAGTTCCTCAACCCTGGAGCGCAGGCTCTTTCCTCCTTTCAGCATAGGACGGTCTCCCGGCCATGTCTCAAGGTTCCTCACAAGTGTGTCGATGGACGCTTTGAGGTAAAAGCAGGTGGAATTCCTGCTGATCAAGCGCCGGCAAGCTTCTGTCGTGACGGTACCTCCTCCGAGTGAGAGGATGTAGGATGCCCCCGTCAGTTCCGCAGTCATGAAGATGTCCTCAAGGGCAGTGCGTTCCATCTGACGGAAAGCGGCTTCTCCTTCATTCTCAAATATTTCCGGAATATTCCTTCCCGTCATAGCCTCGATGTAGGTGTCGAGGTCAATGAGCTCCATCGAGGGAAGAAGCTTGGCCAGTTCTTTGCCGACACTGCTTTTCCCGCTCCCCATGAAGCCTATGAGGGAGATGTGGCCCATGGGTGTTTAGAATAATGTGGGTTCGAAAAAATCACCCTCGTCGGGGAGGTCTTCGATGTCGGGGAGTTTGCCTGCTGGCTCTTCCGGCATGATGTCGATCGGTTCCTCGCTGGCCGGAGCAGCCCCGGCAGCCGGAGATTCTTCCGGCGAGCCTTTACCCGGATAGGGCGCGGAGCTCAGGATGACATCATCGTCGGGCTTGTCGAGTGGCTCGATGAAGCGAACCTTCTTGAGGTCGTACTGATGGCACTTCTTGCCCTTCGCGGTGTAACCCTTCTTGGCGATGAACTCCTCCGCATCAATATTTTCCGGGTCCCTGTGCTCATATTTATTGCCGAAAATGACCTGGAATTGAGGATGTTTGTCGTCAGTGATGTCAACGAGGTAAGATTTGGCCCCCGGAGCGATGAACGACTGCGGAGTGTTGTCACTTAAGACAAAACTGAACCTCTTGACGTAGAATGCCTTAGCTGAGGCATCCCAGTACAAGGCTGTGAACGTCTTTCCCGGATCGAACTTTTCGATCCTCAGGATCTGGCCTTGGTACCGGTTGGAGACATCAAAGGATGTCGTGTAGAATGTGCCGTCCTTGAATATCGCCAGGACCTTGTCTTCAGGGCCGAACTCGCCGAGGTAGACGCCCCTCTGCTCGTCGTTAAGCTTCTGGATGTCAGCGTCGAACCAGATGTCCTTCCCACCGATCGTTGATACGCCCTTGCTCTTCAGCTGGATCTTTGCGATCGCGAATTTTGTGACCAGGTTGCCCCTGGAGGCCTTTCCCTTTATGCCCAGGGTTGAGAAGTCGTATTCCATCTGCGTCTTCTTGAGCTTTGGACGCGGACGGAGATATATTCTCACACTCTCAGCCTCACCGTTGTTGTTGACGGTGAACCAGAGGATCTTGGACCCTTCCTTACCGGTCGTTATGTCGTAGTCCTTGTCCCTTGTGACGCTGGTGATCGAGAACCTTTTGGCATAGGAAACCGAGGTTTTGCCGTCCCGGTAGATGACGTTGTAGATCGTCCTCTCGTCGCCCCTGTTGAACACACCGACATAAAGGAGGTCCTTCCAGAAAAAGGCTTTGTCGGTGACCTTCGTGATACGGTACTTGCCGTCCTTGGCGATGACCAGGATCTCTGAGAGGTCAGAGCACTCGCTGACAAATACTCCGTTGTCGTCTTTCTTGAGATTGAGCCCAACGAAGCCTTCCTCGTAGTTGGCGTAAAGCTTGGCGTTGTTGCTGACAACCTTGGTGACAGCGATTGTCTCGAAAGCGGAGATCTCGGTGAGACGCTTGAACTGTTTGCCGTATTTGGCTTTCAAACCCTTGAACCAGTCGATGGTGTACTGGGTTATGTGCTCAATGTTGTCGCGGACCTTCTCCATCTCGGCCTCGATCGAGGCGATCTTCTCGTCCATTGCCTTGGTGTCGAACTTCGAGATCTTTCGGACGGGCTTCTCGACTAGCTTGTGGATGTCTTCCATCGTGATCTCACGGCGGAGGAGGTCCTGGTAGTTCTTCATCTCGGCGAACACATCGTCGAGCTGCTCTTCCCAGCTGCGCTGGTCCTGCTCGAGGATCTTGTAGATACGGTTCTCAAAGAATATCCGCTCAAGTGAGTCGTAGTGCCACTCGTCCTCGAGCTCGTCGAGACGAATCCGCAGCTGCCACTCAAGAAGATCCCTGGTGTGGAAGGTGTCGTAAGTAAGGATGTCCTTGACACTGAGGAACTGAGGCTTGCCGTCCACGATCACGCAGGCGTTCGGGGCGATGTTGCACTCGCAGTCAGTGAAAGCGTAGAGGGCGTCGATGGTCTTGTCCGGAGACACGTCGTTGGGTAGGTGGATGATAATCTCGACCTTGTCCGTGGTCATGTCCTCGATCTTCTTGATTCTTGCCTTTATCCTTTGCCTTGACGATCGAATCCTTTATGATCTCCGAGGTCTTTCCGTAAGGAATCTCGGTGATGGCTATGGTGTTCTTGTCGATCTTCTCTATCTTGGCGCGGACCTTGACGCTGCCGCCTCTCGCTCCATCTTTATAATTGCTGCAGTCGGCGCTTCCACCGGTGGGGAAGTCTGGGTAGATCGTGAAGTCCTTGCCTTCGAGAATATTCACCGACGCGTCCAGTAGCTCGTTGAAGTTGTGCGGGAGGATCTTGGAGGCCATACCGACGGCAATGCCTTCGGTTCCTTGGGCAAGCAGAAGCGGGAACCTGACAGGAAGTTCTGTCGGCTCCTGGTTGCGTCCGTCATAAGAGGTCATCCAATGGGTGATCTTCGGGTCGAAGACCACTTCCTTGGCGAACTTCGACAGGCGCGCCTCGATGTACCTTGGGGCGGCGTTGCTGTCTCCAGTGAGAATATTACCCCAGTTACCCTGGCAGTCGATCAGAAGGCCTTTCTGGCCGAGCTGGACAAGGGCTCCGAGGATGGAAGCGTCTCCGTGAGGATGGTACTGCATGGCCTGGCCGACTATATTGGCCACCTTTGTGTAGCTTCCGTCGTCCATCCTGTACATGGCGTGAAGCACGCGCCTTTGCACGGGCTTCAATCCGTCAACGATGTGAGGTACGGCCCTCTGGAGGATGACATAGGAGGAATAGTCCAGGAACCAGTCCTTGAACATCCCGGAAAGCTTGTATTTGTGGCTGTCCGAGCTGAGCAGCTTGTCGTACTTGCCGGTTGAGGGAGCTACGGCCTCGCCGTTCTCCTCCAGAATGTCTTCCTGGCTCTCCTCTTCGTTGTTCTCCTCGGGATCCTGGATCCCATCCCACTGGTCATCCTTCGCCATATTCCTTCTCTTTGTTCCTTAACTTCTTGATACTCTTATTATTCTTCGTAACCGAACCGTCTCAGCTCCCGGCGACTCTCACGCCAGTCCTCGTCGACCTTGACAAACAACTGGAGGAAGACCTTCTTCTGGAAGAAATCTTCCATGTCGATTCTGGCCTCTGTGCCGGTCTTCTTCAGGGCAGAACCGCCCTTGCCGATAATGATCCCTTTCTGGGAATCCCTCATGACGAGGATAACGGCGCTGATCTCGTACCTGTCTTTGCCTTCCTTGAACTGCTCGATCACTACCTCGCAGCTGTAGGGAACCTCCTGGCTGTAGTTCTCGAGAATTTTCTCCCGGATTATCTCCGAGGCGAAGAAGCGGAGGTTCCTGTCCGTGAACTGGTCTTTGTCGAACCAAGGAGGAGAGACAGGAAGCTTGCTCACAACGGCCTCCAGAACGCTTTCGAGGTTGAATCTCTCTTTGGCGGAGACTGGTATTATTGTGGCCTGGGGGAGGGTCTTCTGCCAATAGCCGATAAGCTCCAGAACCTTTGACTGGTCGCTGATGTCGATCTTGTTGATAACGACCACCACCGGGCACTCAACCTTCTGGAGTTTAAGAATATATTCCTGGTTCTTGTCACTCTTTTCGACGACATCCGTCACGTAGAGGATTATGTCCGCGTCACCGATAGCGGCATCCACGAACTTCATCATGTCCTCCTGGAGGCGGTAGTTGGGTTTGAGCATCCCCGGAGTGTCAGAGTAGACAATCTGGTACTCGTCGGTGTTGACGATTCCCATGATCCGGTGCCGGGTTGTCTGAGCCTTGGCTGTCACAATCGACAACTTCTCGCCGACAAGCGCGTTCATAAGGGTGGACTTGCCGACATTCGGGTTGCCCACGATGTTGACAAATCCAGCCCTGTGTTCCATTGTCTTTTCTTGACTAGACATAGGCCCCCATCCTGAGGACATTGATCTCTCCCTCGCTG
The DNA here is from genome assembly GCA_900320965.1 of uncultured Bacteroidales bacterium. GTDB lineage: Bacteria > Bacteroidota > Bacteroidia > Bacteroidales > UBA932 > Cryptobacteroides. The sequence continues at coordinate 10,047 of ONUG01000037.1, forward strand.
AGGTATCTCCACTCACCCTTCTTGAGACCTTTCTTGGTCAATCCGGCGAAGTAGACCCTGTCAAGGGCCTTGACCGTGTAGCCCATGGACTCGAAAATCCTGCGGACGATACGGTTCTTCCCGGAATGGATTTCGATTCCGAGCTTGCGGTGGTCCTCGGCGTCGATGTACTCAAGCTCATCTGCCTTGATGACTCCGTCGCTGAGCTCAAGTCCATCCACAAGGATCTTCTCCTTGTCAGACTCGTCCAGGGCCTTGTCAAGGATGACCTGGTAGATCTTCTTCTTGTTGAATGAAGGATGAGTCAGCTGCTCCGCGATCTCTCCGTCATTGGTGAACATGAGGACTCCGGTGGTGTTCTTGTCAAGCCTTCCGACCGGGAAGACCCTGGCTGAACAGCCTTTGATGAGATCCATGACAGTCTTTTCCGCATGGGGATCACTGGCGCTGGTGACGAAACCTTTCGGCTTGTTCATGACGATGTAGATCTTCTCCTCACCCTTGAGCCTCTCTCCATTGAAGCGGATCTCGTCCTTAAGGACATTGACTTTTGTACCGAGTTCAGTGACGACCTCACCGTTGACGGTGACGACTCCGGCCTGGATCAGGGTGTCAGCTTCCCTACGGGAGCACACTCCTGAGTTGGCTATGAACTTGTTGAGGCGGATCTCCTCCTTGATCGGAGTGGGGACGTTGTCATTGTCAGAGAGCAGAGAGTTGTCTATCTGTGGCCTCCTGGATATCATCTGGTTGATGCCAGCCTCGTCTGTAGCGGTGAAATGAGGACCGCTCTTGCGGGGCTGTTTCTTGGGTGCGGGCTTTGAGAAACCCTTTGCCTGCCCGTGAGCGCTCCTGCGGTCAGAGCTGAAGCGGGGCTTGTCGTTATTATTATTGAAGTGTGGCCTATCGTTATTGTAGCGAGGTCTGTCTTCATTGAATCTGGGACGGTTCTCGCCGTACCTTGGACGATCCTGTCCGTAATGCGGCTTCTCTTCGCCATAACGGGGGCGGTTCTCACCGTACCTGGGGCGATCCTGGCCGTACCTTGGACGATCCTGCCCATAGTGTGGTTTGTCCTCGCTGTAACGTGGCCTGTCCTCACCATATCTGGGGCGATCCTGACCATAACGAGGCCTGTCCTCACCATACCTGGGGCGACTCTGGCCATAAGAAGGACGTCTCTCGCCGCTTTGGCCATAACCTTGGCGCTGGCTCCTTCCGCCATTCCCTTCAGAATAGTTCCTGTGATTGTCGTTGCTGTACGATCCGACTTTTCTTCTTGGCCTTAATTTGCGGCCTTCAGCTGAATAGTTACCTGTGGATCCTTCATTCCTTGCGTAATCCCTACGCTCCTCGTGACCTTCATGGCCACCATTGATTTTTTCTTCCATAATTAGATGTGGCGTCACGCCACGTTGTTTGATTAAAAATGTTTCTTAAAACTATTTGAGTTTGAAAATGTAAGTTATCGTTCCTTGTTGCAAGGCAGGCGCGTCCGCGCTTTGATTGAAGTGAGCCTTCATGGCCGCGGCCCTCGCGGCCGCCCAAAGAGTCTGGTTGTTCACGGTCGTCCCTTGACCTCCGGCTACTGCCTTGGTTACGTTTCCATAGTTGTCCACCCAGATGTCAACCACGACTTTGCCTTCGTCCTGGACAGCGTAATCCGGTCTTGGAAGGGCACCGAGCACACTACGTCCTTTCACGTGGGCGTTAGGAGCGCCTTCGGTCTTGCCGACCTGGGTATTGCCCTTGGGGTGTCCGGCCTTGAACTCCGCTGAAGGGTTTGTGGAACCGTGCGGGGCAAGCGATGAGTCTTTCTTGCTCATGCCGGGGAAAAGGGCGTTCTTGTTGATTTCTTCTTTCGGAGCCGGAACTTCAACATCTCCGTGGTCATCAGGTTTGGCCTCGGCAGTCTTGTTGGGCCTGTCTGACTTGACTGGAGACTCGCTCCTTTGGATCAGCTCTACAGGCTTTGTCCTGTCCACATCCTCGGCTTGGGGTTGCCTTCCGACTCTCTGGCGTCTTATCTGCTGTTGATCCTCTTCCTCGAAATCGATCAGGAATGTCTGCTCCTCCGGCGGCGGGTAGATGTATTTGAGCCCCGTGAAGGCGCAGGACAGCAAAACCACCAGATGGACGGCGACCGTCAGGACGATCCCCGTTGTGGTGGAGACTTTCGCCTCCTTCTCTCTTTCACGCAGATACTGTTTCATTATTCAGGCTGTGTGGCCAATATTACTTTGTAGTGATTCCGTTTGGCGATGTTCATGACAGAGACGACTTCCTTGACGGGAACCGACTCGTCCGTGTAGATCGAGAAGGTGGGATCCTCCTGTCCTTGATGGACACGCTGACGGTGGGCTTGGCGCTCACCTGACCCGTGCTCTTGGGGAGCAAGAGTTTCAGCGCGTTGGGATTGACCAGTGTCGAGGTGACCAGGAAAAAGATCAGCAGCAGGAACACCAGGTCAGTCATCGAGGACATGGCCAAGTCGGACATTACCTTTGTGGATCTCTTGAATGCCATGGGCTATTTCTCCTCTTCTTTGTCGGCGGGTTCGTGAAGCAGATCCATGAAGTCGATTGTCGCTGACTCCATCTTGAACATAAGGTCGGAGATCTGGGCCGTGAGGTAGTTGTAGCCGAAGTAGGCGAGGATACCGACGATCAAACCTCCGACGGTGGTGATCATGGCGGTGTAGATACCGCTGGAGAGTAATGTGATGTCGATGTTGTTTCCGGCGTTAGCCATATTGAAGAAGGCCTGCACCATACCGAGAACGGTTCCGAGGAATCCGATCATAGGAGCGCCTCCGGAGATCGTTGCAAGGGTCGGAAGACCTTTCTCAAGCCTGGCGATCTCGACGTTACCCATGTTCTCGACAGCGGTCTGGATGTCGGTCAGGGGTCTGCCTATCCTCTCGATACCTTTCTCGACAAGACGGGCGACTGGAGAGTCATACTTCTCGCAAAGAGAGATGGCACTCTTGACCTTGCCTTCGTGGATGTAGTCGCGAATGTCTCTCATGAAGTTCCTGTCGACCTGCTGGGCTTTGTGGATCATCCACCATTTCTTGCCGAAGATGTAGATCGCGATAACAGATAGAATGGCGAGGACGATCATCAGCCAGCCGCCCTTCGCCGCCATCTGGATCAAAGAATAACTCTGCTCGACTTGCTGGGGAGCGGCCTGCATGGCCGACGCGGCTGTCTGGGCCATCTCCGTCGCGGCGGAGTCGAGGCCTACTTGTAAAAGATGGAACATCATAATTATAACGTACGTTTATTGATTTTCAAAACTAAACATGACGTGGGTCTGCACATATCACGCCATCAAACCGCAAAAATAATGAAAAAAAACGACTTTTCCTTAATAATCCACCTTACATAGAAATAAAGCGTGGCCAGGTACGGACTCCCCGGCATCGCTTCTCGATCCTCCCTGGGTCAAAGTCTCCATCCAATCCTCCTCATGTCGTCCCCTCCCGATCTCCAGAAGCGAACCTACGACAGCCCGGACCATGTTCCTGAGGAACCGGTCAGCGCGGATGGTAAAGACCAGATAATCACCTTCGGAGGCCGGATATCCCATCATCCGGACATGATCCGGGGTGTAGGGCTCCCATCCTGCATGGAAGACGGTGCAGATTGAGGTCTTGTTGTCGCTTCCCACCTTCTCGAAGCAGCTGAAGTCATGCTTGCCAAGAAGCGCGGTCGCCGCCCTGTTCATCTTTTCCACGTCCAGGGGGAAGGTGTAGAGGTATGAATATCCCTCCATGAAAGGGTCTCTTTTCCTGTGGATAAAATACTTGTATTCCCTCATCCTCGCATCGAACCTGGAATGGAATTCCGGAGAGGCTTTGAGGATGTCGTGGACCACTATTCCGTGTGGTAGGATGGCATTTATTTTGTAGCCGAAACCCTTGGAATCAAGGTCCGGAACCGAGGCCTCGAAATGGGCGACGTAGTTTATCGCGTTGACTTTCGAGTCGGTTCTGCCTGCTCCTGTGACTGAGATTCTCTCCCTTAGGAGAGTTGACAGGGCGTCTTGGAGACATTCCTGGACCGTTCGGGCCCCGTTTTGGATCTGCCAGCCGCAGAACGGTGAGCCGTCGTAGGAGAGGATGATCTTGTAGCGCATGGAAAAGAGTGGTTGATGTAACGCGAAAATATAAAAAAGACATACAAATGGAAAATGTTAACATCAAAGAATTGAACGACAGGATCCAGCGGGAGAGCGCTTTCGTCGACATGCTGTCCCTCGAGATGGGGAAAGTCATCGTCGGGCAGAAGCAGCTCGTGGAGAACTTGCTGATCGGCCTTTTGGCCAATGGGCATATCCTTCTTGAGGGCGTCCCCGGTTTGGCCAAAACCTTGGCTATCAGCACTCTGTCCCAAGCTATAGACGCCAAGTTCAGCCGTATCCAGTTCACTCCGGACCTCTTGCCTGCCGACCTTGTCGGAACGATGATATATTCCCAGAAAGACGAGAAGTTCGAGGTCCATAAGGGTCCCGTGTTCGCCAATTTCGTCCTCGCTGATGAGATCAACCGTTCTCCGGCCAAGGTCCAGTCCGCTCTTCTTGAGGCTATGCAGGAGCGGCAGGTCACGATCGGTGACGAGACGTTCAAGCTTCCGGAGCCATTCCTTGTGATGGCGACCCAGAACCCTATTGAGCAGGAAGGAACCTATCCTCTTCCGGAGGCCCAGGTCGACCGTTTCATGCTCAAGGTCGTGGTCAGCTACCCTAAGAAAGAGGAAGAGAAACTGATCATCAGGATGAACAACACCGGTGAGTTCCCGAAAGCCTCACCTGTGATCAAGCCTGAGGACATCGTCCGGGCCAGGCAGGTGGTCAGGGATGTCTACATGGACGAGAAGATAGAGAGGTACATTGTCGACATTGTCTATGCGACAAGGACTCCTGAGGAATATGGCCTCGACAAGCTTAAGGATCTGATTTCTTTCGGAGGCTCGCCCCGTGCCAGCATCTCCCTCGCGATGGCGGCCAAGGCTTTCGCTTTCATCCGCAGGAGGGGATATGTCATTCCTGAGGATGTCATTCCTTAACAGTTTGTTCCATAATGCCTTCCAATCCTTCAGCAAATGAGCTTCTCAAGAAGGTCCGAAAGATAGAGATCCGCACCAGGGCCCTGTCTCATCAGATCTTCGCTGGGGAGTACCACAGTGCCTTCAAGGGCCGTGGTATGGCCTTCAGTGAGGTGCGTGAATACCAGTACGGAGACGATCCTCGTTCGATGGACTGGAATGTGACGGCCCGTCTGCGCGCCCCTTATGTGAAGGTCTACGAGGAAGAGAGGGAGATGACGGTCGTCTTGCTGATCGACATAAGCCGCTCCGGCTTGTTCGGCACGGCGGTTAAGACGAAAAGGGACTTGATCGCCGAGATCGCCGCAGTCCTGAGTTTCTCGGCCGTGATAAACAATGATAAAGTCGGTGCTCTCTTTTTTAGCGACCATGTCGAGAAGTTCATTCCTCCGAAAAAGGGAAGAAGCCATCTTCTCCACATAATCAGGGAGATAATTGAGCTCAAGCCAACTTCGGACGGTACAGACGTTGGAGGGGCTTTGCGTTACCTTACCAACGCTATCAAGAAGAAGTGCACGGCTTTCGTGCTCTCTGACATGCTGGATGTGGACTCCGCAGGCACGCCCCGTTACGAGGATGCTCTCAAAGTCGCCCGGAACAGGCACGACATCTCGGTCATTAAAGTTTTCGACCCTCGTGAAAAGGCAATTCCTTCCGTGGGTCTTGTCCATGTAAAGGATTCGGAGACAGGAGAGTCAGCCTGGGTGAACACCTCCAGCCGAAAGGTCAGGGCTGAATATTCAAAGTGGTTCGGCCGGGTCGATGAGAATGAGAGGAAGCTTTTCAACCGTTACCAGATCGATTCGGTTGACATTGCCACTAATGATGACTATGTTAAAGGCCTTATGGCGTTTTTCGGGAGGAGATGAGAATGAGGAAGTTACTGGGAGTCATATTATTATCCATCCTGTCAGGTTTTTTTGCTGCCGGTCAGGGAAGACTCCCCGCCATCGACGGGGCGTTTCTTGAGAAGCTTCAGGAAAGGGATTCCGTGCTGATAGGCGACCAGCTCCGTTATGGTTTTCACCTGCAGGGTGTTCCGGTCGGAACAGGTTTGCTCCTGCCTGATTATTCCAAGGGATTCGCTCCTGGGGACAGCGTCGAGATCGTCAGCTCGTGGACTGCCGACACTGTAAAAGTAGGCGGTAGTAAAAGGCATCCCACGTCACACGACATTGATTTTTCATTGGTTATCACCTCATTTGAGGAAGGCAAGCATCGGCTTCCGCCGCTTTCCGTCATTAAAGAGTCTTCCGCCGGTGTTTTTGACACCCTGCTCTTCAAACCATTGGAGCTCGAGGTGTTCACTATTCCCGTGGACACCACGACTTATGTCATCCATGACATCAAGGGTCAGGTCCAGTACCCGCTGACATTCTCTGAGGTGCTGCCTTATCTCATCGGCCTTCTGGTCGTCCTCGCCCTTGTCTGGGCCATAAGGGCACTGGTGGTAGCCCGTAGGAAGAGGAGGTCGCCCGATGCGGCTCCTGACGAGCCTCCGTACCTGGTCGCCCTGAGGAAACTCGAGAAATACCGTGGTGAAAAGTACTGGGCTAAGGATCGGCAGAAGGTGTTCTATTCAGGAATCACAGATGCTCTCAGGGAATATATTGACGCCCGTTACGGGATTGACGCTCCTGAAATGACGACTGCGGAAATATTTGACAGTCTTAGTCATACGGATGTTCCTGCGGACCTGTTCGTTCAGACAAAGAGTTTGTTCGAGACAGCTGACATGGTGAAGTTCGCCAAGGCTTTCGCTTCGGACGAGGAAAATGCCTCGGCCGTGCCGACTGCCGTGCGTTTTGTCACCTCGACTTACCAGACGGAGTCCAAAGACAAAGAAGAGGAGGGCGAGTGATGTTTTTCGAGTATCCCAAACTTCTCTGGTTGCTTCTTGTTCCGGCCCTTCTGGTTCTCCGGTACATCATTATCGAGATAAAAGATCGCCGGCCCCATCTGCGAGCTGCAGCGCAAGGGCCTCGTTGGTTGCATCGTCGACACGCAGGACTTCGACATCGGGGATTACAAGCTGATCGACGGTGTGTGGAGGAACACGGGCGAGAGGATCAAGACCGGCGTTGCTTATGTCTCGCAACTTCTGCCGCCTGTGGTTGAGATACTGGAGCGGTACAACTGGCAGGTGCCATCGTTTTCGCCATGGATGTGTCGACGAGTATGCTCGCCCGGGATTTTACTCCTGACAGGATAAGCGCCGCGAAGGACATAGCGATCGAGTTTATCGCCCAGAGACCATCGGACAGAATGGGTATAGTCGTTTTTGCCGGTGAGAGTTACACTCAGTGTCCTTTGACGACCGACAGGGCGACTCTTATCAACCTGATGAAGGAGATCTCGACCGACCTGATTGAGGATGGAACCGCCATCGGTAACGGCTTAGCCACAGCTGTCGCCAGGATAAAGGATTCGGATGCCAAGAGCAGGGTCGTTATCTTGTTGACCGATGGAGTCAACAACAGTGGCGAAGTCGCCCCCGAGACGGCCGCTGAGATCGCCAAGACCTATGGCATAAGGGTTTACACCATCGGAGTCGGCGCCAATGGAGAGGCTCCTTATCCGGTCATGACACCATGGGGAGTGCAGGTCCAGAATATGAAGGTCGAGATTGACGAGAAACTGCTCACGAGCATAGCTCAGACGACGGGTGGACGTTATTTCAGGGCCACGGACAACACGAAACTCTCGGAGATCTACTCCGAGATCAACAAGATGGAGAAAGCCCGTGTCAGCGTGGATAGTTTCCCGGTCTACAAGGAGCTTTTCGGAGGTTACGCCCTTGCGGCCTTGATCTGCCTGCTACTTGAATTGTTGATCAAGTTATTAGTCTTGAGGAGGTTGCCATGATCATATTCGCTCACCCACAGTATCTTCTCCTTTTGTTGCTGATCCCGTTCGGCTTTGTCGGACTGGCTTTATGGATGGGTGCGAGGCGCCGCCGTCTCCGCAAGCTTGGCGATGAGACCCTTGTCAATGAATTGATGCCCTCCTGGTCCCGTTCCAAAAGATGGGTCCGTGCGGTTGTCTATTCCCTGGCGTTCTTCTTTTTTGTGATCGGGCTCTCGAGGCCGCAGATCGGTGCCAAGCTGAAGGAATTCAAAGTCAAGGGAGCTGAGATAATGATCGCTCTCGATGTCTCTAACTCCATGCTTGCCCAGGATTACTCCCCGAACAGGTTGGAAAGGGCTAAACTGGCCATCTCGAGAATCACGGACCGGTTGCAGGGTGACAGGGTTGGGCTTATTATCTTCGCCGGAAGCTCTTTTGTCCAGCTGCCCATCACGACTGACTATGTGAGTGCCAAGATGTTCCTAGGCAACATCTCTACCGAGTCGATCCCTATCCAAGGTACCGCCATCGGAGACGCTATCAACACAGCCGTTAAGAGTTTCAGCGCCCAGAGCGAGAATAGCAGGGCGATCATAGTCATCACGGATGGAGAGAACCATGAGGATGACGCTGTGGCTGCCGCCGCTCAGGCTGCCGAGTCTGGTGTCAAGGTGTACACTATCGGGGTCGGATCCGCTGACGGACAGCCTATTCCGATGGAAGGTGGACTTCTTAGGGATAAGGAAGGGAATATTGTCGTGACCAAACTCGACGAGGAGACCCTCAAAGAGATAGCGCAAGCTGGCGGTGGAGCTTATGTCCATGCCGGTAATGACGAGTTCGGGCTTGGCCCCATCATCAGCGAGATCAAGAAGATGCAGGAAGAGGAGTACAACTCCGTGGTGTTTGAGGAATATGATGAGCAATTTATGTATTTCCTGGGGATAGCCCTGGCCCTTTTCACGATTGAGATCCTGATTGGGGAGAGGCGTTCCCGCAGACGTTTGTTTGACAAGAGATGAGGAATGGTTTGAGATACGCGCTTGTTATCTTGCTGTCGGTCGTGGCTGGTCTTGAGGCAGGGGCCCAGATCGACAGACGTGAGGTCCGTTCTGGTAACCGGCATTTCAAGAAGGGTGAGTGGGCTAAGAGTGAGATTGACTACAGGAAAGCCCTTCTGAAAGACACGGCCTCTTTCGCTGCTAATTATAACCTGGCCAACTCCCTTTATCGACAGGATAATTTCGAGGAGGCCGGGAAATCCCTTGACAAACTTAAGGAAGTTGCTGGAGAGAATCCCGGGGGAGCCGATTATTTCTACAATCTCGGCAATGTGGCGGTCAAGAAGAAAGACTGGGCTGGTGCGGTCGAGGCCTACAAGCAATCCTTGCTGCTTCGACCTGAGGACATGGATGCCAAAGAGAATTACGCCTATGCCAAACTGATGCTCCAGAAAGATGGTGGTGGTGGCGGCGGTGGTTCTGACAATCAGGATCAAAACCAGAACCAGGACCAGAACCAGAACCAAAACCAGAATCAGAATCAGGACCAGAATCAGGATCAGAACCAGAATCAGAATCAAAACCAGAACCAAAACCAGAATCAGGATCAGCAGGATCAGGGGCAGGGGCAAGGAGATGCCAAGATTTCTCCACAGCAGGCCCAGCAGATGCTGAAAGCCATCCAGGCCCGTGAGAAAGAGACTCAAGATAAAGTGAATAAGGAGAAAGCGGCTGTCCTAAAATCCCGTCAGAAGGAGAAGAATTGGTAAAGATGAGAAGAATCATTTCAATAATAGCGTTAACAGCTCTGTCCCTTTGGGCGGCCATCGGATCGTTGGCCCAGAGCACCATTAAGGTTGAGGTTCCCAATGTCGTAGCCGCGAATGAGCAGTTCAACGTCACATTCATTATCGAGGGCGAGAAAAGCCCGTCCGATTTCTCATGGTCTCAAGGTGATGATTTCCAACTGGTTTGGGGCCCTCAGAAAGGGACATCAACAAGCATCCAGGTAATCAATGGTAAAAGATCATCTTCCCATCAGACCACATTTACCTACATCTTGATGCCAAAGGCGACCGGAACATTCTCGATTCCAGTCGCGACGGCCACGGTCTCAGGCGAGAAGATCTATTCTTCCCAGGCTTCGGTCCAAGTTGTCTCGGACGGATCTTCCAAGGGAGGAAGCCAGGGTTCTGGTTCTTCTTCTGGACAGGGTTCCCAGGGAAGCGGGTCCGGAGGATCCTCCAACCAGCGTGTGGCATCCGGCGAGATTCCTTCTGAGGATCTTTTCCTGTCACTCTCTCTCGGCAAGTCGGAGGTTGTTATCGGGGAGCCGGTTACCGCGACTTTGAAGCTTTACCAGAGAGTGAATATCGCCGGTTTTGAGAATGCCAAGTTCCCTTCTTTCAACGGTTTCTGGAGCCAGGAGACTTATTCTCCAACGAACATCGAATTCAAGCGCGAGAGTTTTGATGACAAGATCTACAACACCGCTGTCTTGAGATCATACACGCTGATTCCCCAGCAGGCCGGGACGTTGACAATCGATCCTGCCGAGCTTGTCTGCCTGGTCAATGTCCGGGTGAACACAGGCACGTCCAACAGCATATTCGACAGCTTCTTCCAGGATGAGTACCGCACCATCAGAAAACGGGTGACAACCCCTGCCCGCAAAGTCAAGGTTAATCCTTTACCTTCCGGGCAGCCCGCCTCTTTTGGTGGAGGTGTCGGTAGTTTCGGAATATCCGCCCGCCTGTCTTCCAACGATCTTAAGACCCATGATGCCGGCTCGCTTGTGATAACCGTCTCTGGTCGTGGCAATGTGTCCCTCCTGGAGGAACCCAAAGTCACATTCCCGCCTGATTTTGAGGTGTACGACACCAAATCCACTGAGAATACTGACAAGAGTAACGGAGGTACTTCGGGAAGTAAATCTTTCGAATTCCCTTTCATACCGAGGAGTGCCGGTGACTTTACGATTCCTCCGGTTGAATATTCCTACTACGACATTTCCACCGGGAAGTATGTGACACTCAAGACTTCTCCGATGGAGATCAAAGTCTCGAAGGGGAAAGGTTCCGAGGCGTCCGGCCCTGTGACTGTTACTCCGGGAGTCGAGAGAAGGGATGTTAAGAGCCTGGCAGATGACATCCGTTTCATCTCGACGAAGAAACCTTCTTTCTCAAAGGAAGGACGATTCTTCCTTGGTTCTCCGTTGTTCCTGGTGCTGCTTGGTATGCTTGTCGCCGCGGCTGTGGTTATATGGCTGGCCACACGGAAACTGGCTGCCATGAGGGCTGATGTCGCTAAGACTAAGAACCGTCGGGCGACCAAGATGGCCAAGGCAAGACTCAAGCAGGCGGGAGATTTCCTCTCCAAGAACCTTTACACCGCTTTCTATGAGGAATTGCATAAGGCTTTGATAGGATTTGTGTCTGATAAGCTCAATATGGATATGACTGACATCAGCGGGGAGAACATCGCCTCTGCCCTTTCTGAAGGAGGGGTGTCCAAAGAAGACACCGAGGCGTTCACCAGCCTTCTTGAGGCGTGCGAGTTCGCGAGATATTCACCGGATTCCGGCCACGAGGCCATGAATGCCCACTATGAGAGTGCCGTAAGGGTGATCTCGGCGATAGATTCAAGCCTTAAGTCCGTGAAATCCAGGTCCAAGGCTGGAGTCAGTCCAATCATTGCCTTGTTGATCTTCCTAAGCGCGTCTTTCAGCGCCGGAGCCCAGAACGACCAGATGGTGATTGTCCCGTCAGACTCTTCTTCCGTTGTTCCTTCCGAGACTCTCTCGTCAGGGGATCCTGCCGTCTTATGGGAAAAAGGAGTGTCGGCATATTCGGAGAGTTCGTACAAAGATGCCGCTGACGCCTGGGAGGCCATCGCGGCTGGCGGTGTGGCTTCTCCTGAGCTTTACTGCAATATAGGTAACGCTTATTTCAAACAGGGTAATTATCCAAAGGCCATTCTCAATTATGAGCGCGCCCTTAAGCTTGATCCCTCTTTCTCTGACGCCCGTTACAATCTTGAGTTCGCCCAGAGTTTCACCCAGGACAAGATTGAGGCTGTGCCGGAGTTTATCCTTGAGAGTGTCAGCCGGAAGGTCTGTTACAAATTAGGTTCAGACACTTGGGCAGTCTTCTTCCTGGTCACTTTGGCGTTGGCACTTGCCTGTGGGTTGTTGTTCTTGCTGTCTTCCCGGACCGGTCGCAGGAAAGCCGGTTTCTACTCGGGAGTCGCGCTGCTCATCGTCTCGCTGGTCTGCCTTAATTTCTCAGCCTGGCAGAAGAGAGATTACGCAAAAAAAGACAGCGCCATTGTCATGGCGCCGGTCTCTTCCGTAAAGAGCTCACCTTCATCAGGTAAAGACCTTTTTGTGATCCACGAGGGAACAAAGGTCAAAGTCCTTGACAATGTAGGCGATTGGTTGAATATCTCTCTTGCCGACGGCCGCCAGGGCTGGATTGAAAGCTCAGCCCTGGAAGTCATCTGACGAAATAGTCTATTCCCACTCGATAGTCGCTACAGGCTTGTCGGAGAAGTCCCAAAGCACCCTGTTGATGCCGGGAACTTCAGCGATTATCCTTCCCATGTAGCGCTTGCCGTCCTTGATTCCGGTGGATTTCACATCGGGAATGGCTACGAAATACTGCCAGGGAGTGGGATCCATCTTGTCGATTTCCTCGCGGAATATGGCGTCTGCCTCGCGTACCGCCTCAAGACGGCCACGGGTGATGGCTCCGGTGCATCTCACACCCAATCCGGGGCCGGGGAACGGCTGACGATAAACCATGTTGTCAGGAAGGCCGAGAGCCTTGCCCACTACACGAACCTCGTCCTTGTAGAGGAGCTTGATAGGCTCAACCAGTTCGAAATCAAGACCTTCCGGAAGTCCTCCCACATTGTGGTGAGCCTTGATCCCATCCTTTGACTCGAGAATGTCAGGGTAGATGGTTCCTTGTCCAAGGAACTTGATGCCTTCCAGCTTGGAGGCCTCCTCGGCGAAAACATCGATAAACTCCTTGCCGATGATCTTCCTCTTGGTCTCAGGATCAGCCACTCCGGCGAGTTTGCTCAGGAACCTGTCAACCGCGTCGACGTAGATAAGGTTGGCGCCTAACTCTTCCTTGAAAACGCGGACTACTTGCTCCGGCTCTCCCTTGCGGAGGAGTCCATGGTTGACATGCACACAGACCAGTTGATCTCCTATCGCCTTGATCAGCAGGGCGGCGACAACTGAAGAGTCAACACCTCCCGAAAGGGCGAGCAGCACTTTCTTGTCTCCAACCTGGTTCCTGACGGCAGCGATCTGCTCGTCGATAAAAGCCTGGGCTAATTCCGGAGAGGTGATTCTCTCCATTGTTTCCGGTCTCACATTAGGGTCCATTTTCTTTCTTGTATTAATTGTTGAATACTATTGGTCAAAGAGTCTGTCCTCCGATAAACTCCCGCATGATGGATGTGGGAGGGATAGCGGCGATCTCCGAGGGTTGGAGAGCGACGATGTAGTCAAGGAACTTCAGTAGCCTGACAGCCTCGGTGTAAGCCGGGGAACTCGGAGATATTCTCCGCAGCAGGGGCTCCGCGTAGTATTTCAGGAGCGGAAGCTCAAAGATGACCCCGGAGTTGAACAGGAAGTCGGCGTTCTCCTGGAAGGGGAAGATATTCTTCATCTCGCCGCGGCGTACGCTGTTCCATCTTAAAAGTGTCTCTTCCGGTGTGGTGTTCCTTGTGCGGTTGTCCCGGACCATCCTTCTGAGCAACCTGTTGTCCGATGTGGAAAGGTTGCTGTTCTCGTCAAGGTTCAGGGAAGTCATGGCGGACACATAGACCCGGAATATCCTTGAATTGTCAACCGCGGAAGTCATCTCGGGATTAAGGGCGTGGATGCCTTCCATGATGAGGATGTCTTTCTCCTCAAGGTGGAGCTTGTTGCCGATATATGTCCTTCGGCCCTGGGTGAAATCGTATTTCGGGATCTCGACCTCCTTCCCCTCCAGTAAGTCATTGAGCTGGCTGTTAAGCAGTTCCAGATCCATGGCATGAAGCGACTCGAAGTCAAGTTTCCCGTCTTCGTCCAGTGGAGTCTTGTCCCTGTCCACAAAATAGTTGTCAAGCTCGATGACTTTCGGCTTAAGTCCCAGGACCTTGCACTGGAGCGCTATCCTTAGCGATGAGGAAGTCTTGCCGCTGGAAGAAGGTCCGGCGATCATCACGATCCGTTTCTCGGCCCTGTTCTCGTAGATCTTGTCCGCTATTTTGGCGTAGTTCCTCTCGTGGAGGGCCTCGGCGAGATTGATGATCTCGACAGACCGTCCCGCCTTGATGGCTGAGTTCAACGTGCCGACACTCTCGATCCCGATGATGGAACACCAGTCGGAATATTCGTTAAGGGTGGCGGTGATCTTCGCATGCCTTTTCATCGGCATAACCTTCGAGAAATCAGTCATATTCGGCCCTTGCAGGCAGAACCCGTCCCCGATGCCGGTGATGTCGAAAGTCTTCAGGAGCCCGGTGGAGGGAATCAGCGGTCCATGGAAGGAATCAGCGTTACCGTCAAGATAATAGACGCTGCAGGTGAAAGTGCCCAGGCTTTCCTGGAGACTGGCTTTGTGGGGCTGGTTGTTGTTGATGAATATCTCCTGAGCCTCCTCGGAGTACATCTTGACTTTCTTGTAGGGCAGGTCTTTCTCGATGATCTCTTTCATCTTGGCCTTAATGTCATCGATCTGCTCATCGGTGACATAATGGACCTTGGCTCTTCCGTCCTCTTGTTTCCCAAGATCATGAAGCTCACAGTACAATCCGCTTGGGAGGGAGTGGTCCACCACAAGGACCTTGTCTGGATACAAGGCTCTCACGGCGTTCTGAAGCACGAAGCAGAGGGATCTGAGATAACACCTTCTGCCATCCGGGTGGTTGAATCCGATGAACTCTACCTGGTGGAAAAGCATTGGCCTGTAGTCCAGCTCCTTAAGCTTGTTGTCCACCAAGGCGGCCAGCACGTCGAGCTTCTGGCCGGTCTTTGGGTCCGTGACAGTCTTGCACCATTTGTGGGCAAGATCTCCTAGTGTTCCACCTATTTCTATCCGATGGTTCTTCCCATCATTCTTGCAGAAGATCGTTATCTCTTTTTTGTCCATATTCTCATGGGTCTATCCTTACAAATATACTCAAATTACAGATTCTTTCGTTATCTTTACAGAAGATATAACCAAAGAAATGCGACTCTTTCCTTTTATTTTCATGACAATGTCTATTTTCGCCGGGATGGTTTCCCGGGCGGAGGCCGCTGTTGATGTGTTCCCGGATGGGAGCCCGGTTCCCGGATGGTTTTCAGATTCCTCGAAAGTTGATTTCTCGACTTTGGGCAAAAGGTATGTCCTGACGGATTATGGCGTCAAGAATGATCCCTCCATCGTCCAGACCGAGGCTATCCAAAAAGTTATCGATCTGGCAGCATCCCAGGGTGGCGGAGTCGTAGTGGTCCCGGAAGGAGTATTCAAGAGCGGAGCACTTCGGTTCAGGGGCGGAACCCACCTTTATGTCGAAGGCACCTTGAAGGGATCTGACAGGGTGGTCGATTTCCCGTTGGAACCCACCAGGATCGAGGGCCAGAACTGCATGTATTTCCCGGCTCTTGTCAATGTGGAGAATGTGAATGGTTTCGCTCTCGGAGGTCCTGGAGTGATCGACGGCTCGGGTTACCATTTCTGGGAGGAGATGCAGATCCGCTGGAATTGGAATAAGGATGCGGCCAATAAGGACGGCCAGCGTCCCCGCCTGATATTCATCACCGGATGCAGTAATGTGACTGTCCAGGACTTGCACCTTAAAGACAGTCCGTTCTGGACATGTCATTCCTACCGGAGCGACCATTTGCGTTTCCTCGATCTCACTATCACTTCCCCTACGGAAGGGGTTCCTGGCTACAGTACTGATGCGATCGGTCTGGACAACTGCCATGATGTGCTCGTCAAGGGTTGCTATATGAGTGTCAATGACGATGGGGTCGTGCTGAAAGGCGGCAGGGGAACTTTCGCCGACTTGGCTGAGGAGAACGGACCGAACTATAACATCATTATAGAGGATTGCCGGTTCAGCAAGACACACGGTTGCCTCACCCTTGGCAGCGAGTCCATCCATGACATTAACGTCATCCTCCGTCGGTGCGTTTCGGAGAAAACGCTTTCAGTCTTGTGGCTGAAGCTGCGTCCGGACACGCCCCAGCACTATGAGCACATCCTTGTCGAGGATGTCTCAGGACAGTCCGAGGTCATTTTGAAGGTGCTTCCCTGGACACAATATTACGACAAGAAGCCTCGTGCGGATATGCCTGTGACCAAATGTCATGACATAACCTTGAGAAACATCTCGGTCTCTTCCCCGAAACCGTTGAATGTCAGCCTTTCCGGCCAGTATGTCCTGGAGCGGTTCACGTGGGATGGCAAGGACATCCTCGCCGACCTTGAGAAACCGGCGTTCAGCCGGCCGGCGGTCGACATGGACGGTTATCCCACTGCGGATGACCATTTTACCCACCTTTATGCGGCAGCGGACGGCAAATACGCTTGGCGCGGTTGGAAGGGGAGTCTCTCCAAATGGCAGAAGAGCTTCCGATCGGAGCTTGAGGACGCGTTGGGACTGTCGAGGATGCGCGATGAGATGAAGGACTTCAAGCCGGAGGCGAAGCAATTGGATTCTGAGGACCTTGGAGCCTACACCAGGGAGCGTTGGGAGATCTTGACAGAACCGGATGTTTCCCTTCCGGTGGTTATCCTTCGTCCCAAGGAGATAAAGGGAAAGACCGGACTGATGATCACTCCGCACGGCCATTCCACGAACACCGAGATGTACGCCGGGATCTATTGGAGTGAAGAAGACCGTTCACTAGCCGAGGATGGGGAGAGGAATATCGCCGTGCAGGCTGTCGAACATGGCTTGATCGCGATAGCACCCACTACCAGGGCTTTCGGAAAGACCCGTATGCTTTCCGGCATCGAGGCTGACGACGTCTCCTCCTGCCATCTTTACCTCCTTCACGACCTTATGGTCGGCCGTACTCCCATCGGAGACAGGGTCTGGGACATCATGAAGATAATCGACTGGTCTTTGGAGACTCTTCCTATTGATAGTGAGAAAGTTATGGTGTCCGGTCACTCGGGTGGTGGTACTGCCACTATTTACGCCGGAGCGGTGGACACCAGGATCAAATACTGTCTTCCTTCCGGCTCATTCTCTTCCTACGAGAAAAGTATCCTGGCGATGCCTCATTGCGACTGCAATTATGTTCCGGGAATGTTGGATCTTGGAAATATGGGCGATCTTGGCGGTCTTCTGGCGGGCCGCTACTTATGTGTGATCCAAGGAAAGGATGACGGGATATTCCCCATCGACGGGGCTAAAGAGGAGTTCGCCAAGACTGAGGAGATCTTCAAGGCCGCTGGAAAGGGCAAGTGCTCCCTGGCCATTGGCGATGGTGGCCACCGGTACTACAAAGAACCAGCTTGGGAGTTTATTGATTCTTGCCTTAAAGGGAAGTAAAGAAACATCAATTTCTGTTTTCGGCAGACGGTTTTTCTGTTTTTTAGCGGGATTGCCGTTTGCCGTGTCTATATTTGTCCGAACCATAAACTCAAACTATGCTGATCAATATAATGGCCGCAAAGTGCATCGGAATCGAGGCGGTTCCGGTCACAGTCGAAGTCGACATCACCTCGGGAATAGGTGTCCACCTTGTGGGCCTTGCGGATGTCGCGGTTAAAGAGAGCCTGCTGAGGACGATAACGGCCTTGCAGTCGCTGGGTTTCCATATTCCCGGAAAGAAAATAGTGATCAATCTGGCTCCAGCCGATCTGCACAAGAACGGGGGAGGGTATGACCTTCCGATAGCCCTGGGAATAATCGCCGCATCAGGCCAGAGGGAATTGCCTGGCTTGGAAAAGTACATATTGATGGGCGAACTGGGACTTGATGGGTCCTTGCGTGAGATTCAAGGCTCCCTGCCGATCGCGGACCTGGCCTCTTCGCTCCACAAAAAAGGCTGTGTCTTCCCTTTGGAGTCGGCACTTGAGGCGACAGAGTGCTCCGGGCTGGACATTTTCGGTGTGAGTTGTTTGCAAGATGTCCTCAGAATTCTTGAAGAGAAAGAGGATCCGAGTGACCTCCTGATCTGGAACTCAAGCATTTACCGATCGCGGTCTGGCTCTGGGCATGGAGTCCGTTCCTCAATAGTCTCTGACGCGATGGACTTTTCAGAGATAATAGGGCAGGAGAGTGCCAAGAGGGGTGCCGAGATCGCGGCTGCTGGCGGGCACAATCTTATTATGGTCGGCCCTCCTGGAAGTGGTAAAAGTTCCCTTGCCAAAGCTCTGGCGGGGATTCTCCCGCCGATGACAAAAGAAGAGTCTATCGTGACAAGCAAGATTTACTCTGTCTATGGCGTGAACAAGAGTGGGATCGGACTCATCCATGAGCGTCCGTTCAGGGCTCCTCATTACAGCGCGTCTCTTCCTGCGATTGTCGGCGGTGGAGCAGGACAGGACATCCGTCCCGGGGAAGTCACGCTTGCCCATAACGGAATTCTTGTCATCGACGAATATGGTCAGATGCCCAAATCTGTGCTGGAAGCGCTCCGGGGACCGATGGAAGATAGGAAAGTGACAATCTCGAGACTGAGATCAAAGCTCGAGTATCCGGCATCTTTCATGCTTGTGGCCGCTTCCAACCCATGCCCTTGCGGATACTATGGAGAAGGAGACAGGTGCAGGTGTACTCCCGGGCAGAGGTTGACGTACCTCTCCAAACTCTCCGGACCTATCATGGACCGTATAGACATCCAGCTCTGGCTTCATCCTGTCGACACCCGCAAACTTGTTGGCAGGAAGAAGGGTGAACCGAGCTCTGCCATAGCTAAAAGGATCATCAAAGCGAGGGCGATCCAGAAAGAACGATTCAGAGATGAAGGAATATTCACCAACGCCGAGATGGGAGGCCGTCTCATAGAAAGATTCTGTCCCTTGGATAAGGAGTCTGAAGATCTGGTGGAGAAAATCATAGACAAGCTCGGGCTTTCCGCCAGGGCATTCACCCGTATCCTCAAAGTGGCCAGGACTATAGCCGATCTGGAAGGGGAGGAGAGGATCCGTCCGGAGTTCCTCAGCGAAGCGGCGTCGTACCGTTTCCTGGACAGGATTAATGACCTGTGATTCGTTTAGAATTTAAAAAAGACTTATATTTGTATGATTAAACTTTTTATAATATGAAAAGATTACTGATTGCTTTGGTCGCGTTTTTTGCGATCACTACTGTTGCTTCCGCTTCTCCTTACAAGCTGGATGAAGCGGCTGTCGATAGTGCCATTGAGAGCGCTGTCGCTGTTTCTCCTGTTTCTTTGCTGAGTGACGCCCATGCCCCTCTTCCTGTCGGAATGCCTTCATCCGCAAGCGTTTCCGCCGGCAAGAGCCCTGTCGGAGCTATTCTCCTGACATTCTTCCTCGGTGGATTTGGAATCCATCGTCATTACATGGGTACCCGTCCCTGGATGTGGGCTATTTACACGTTCACATTCGGAGGAATATTCGGCGTTGTTCCTTTCGTGGACTTCATTGTCGAGATAATAGCCGCTGTAGAGGATAACTCTGTGGCTCGTTATTGCGGCAACACATCATTCTTCATGTGGGGCTGATGCCGCGCCTGGGGAGTTTAATATCAGTTTTATTGATCATCTCTGTTTCTGCCACCGCCCAGAAAAGGGTGGCGGCAGAGATGGAGGTCAAGACTTTGTACGGGGGAAAGGTCACAACTGTCCAGAGCAAAGTCTTCTGCTCGTCGTCTGGACGCCTGGTCCAGGTCTTCGAATCCCCCACATTGTATTACACCGTCACTAATCCGGACGGAGAGTTCAAAATGTACATTCCCGGTACAAATGAAGTCTATTCAGACCGTAAGGAAGACTACAGCGACCGGGATGATTTGCTTTACCTGTTCCTTTCAGGAAGAGGGGATGACATGGGACTGAGCCTCTATGGGTACAAGTTGGCCTCGACGGCCCGGGAGGATGGCGGGCTTGTCAAGCGTGTGTATGTGCCATCTGTACCAGGGAAAGGTGCCGCGAAGGTTGAGCTTGTCCAGGAGAATTACCTTCCGATCTACCTCGCTTATTATAATGCTGGCGGTGCTGTTGTGAGCAGGTTGTACTTGTCGTCTTATCAAAGATTCTCCAATGTGATGCTCCCTCTGAGAGTCACATCCGTCCAGTACACTACCAAGAAGGACTCCACACTTGTCCGGACACTCTACAAGGATGTCCAGGTGGATAGCCAGGATCCGATGTTCGATTTCCAGGTGCCATCTGACGCTAAACCGGTCAAGAACCCGTTCAAAGGCAGGAAATAGTCTTCCCATGCCTCGCCGAATCCTATCTCTGCTCTTTTTTCTTCTTCTGGTTTCCCAGGGAGTTTCCGGTCAGATCCGTGGAATACTTGGGTTCCCGGACAGGGTCATGTCTTCTTCAAGGATTGGCAGGACCTCTTCCAGGAATATTCCTGAGATTCCTTCCGCCGACACTTCCCGCATCATCTTCCCTCCTTATGGAACCAAGCCTTTGGCTGGCGATTACGGCTTTTTTAATTATTTGGTCGATAATGGCTTGTCGCTTGACGCCAAAACTTTGATCCGCATGCCTTACGCCAAGTCGGACACTTTAGACTTTCTTCGTGCCAAGGTCCTGTTCTTGGAGCGGAAGTTGTCTCAAGCCTCTGAATATTTCTCCAAGGTCCCCGCATCGTCACCTTTTGGCCCTGAGTCTTTTTACTACAGGATCGTGTCCCTTTCAAGTTCCGGTCAGTACGACCGCGCGGCGGAACTCCTTTCCCCTCAAGGTGCTCCTCCCGCTTTCTCGAAAAATGGACCCTATACTGAGTTGACGGCTCTCCAATCCGCTGGACTTGCTTTACTGAGGGGAGACAAAGATGAGTGGACGCGTTCCAGCTCAGCGTTCACGTTCGAAGACTACACTCTCTCGGAAAGCGAAAGGGTCCTCTCTGAGATCGCTCTTTCCCGCTTTGAATCAGCCCCAAAACATGCTGGGGTCGCTGCTCTGGCCTCTGCTATTGTCCCTGGTGCGGGCAAATTATATGCGGGTAGGGTAGGAGAAGGCGTAGCGGCCTTCCTGACCGTCGGGTCACTTGGCGCCATAACAGCCGAGAACTGGAATCGTCACGGTCCTAAAGACTGGCGGACCATCGTCGCCGGCTCTCTGTGCGCCGTCTTTTACCTTGGAAACATTTATGGAAGTTATCTTTCTGTAAGTATAGAGAATAACGAACATGTCGCCGCTGAGAACACTGCTATCGTTTATCATCTGCACATTCCTCTGCGTTCAATTTTCCGCTAACGCACAGGATACCGCGGATTTCCACTCGCTGGAGGAAGCCCTCCGGTGGGAAAGAGTGGTGTCCAGTTCAGATGACCCGAAGGCCGTTTTCAGGGCGCTTATGGCCAAGGCCAACTGCTATGCGGACGCGTCTTTGTACTCTGAAGCGATGCGTACCTTGGAAAGGGTGAAGATGTATCTTCTTGATCCGGATGAAGCGAGGGAAGTTTTGATCATGAAAGCGATTTATGCTAAAATGGGTGGAGATTTCGGTGCCGCTTTAGGATATCTGGAAGAGAGTGGCGATGCCGGATCCTATCCCGAGTTGTATTCAGTCTTGCTTGCCGGCGCTTGGAGGTTCGATGAAGCTTTGGAGCAGGCTTTGAACGTCGCTTCTTCAGAAGAAGAGGCAGCCGCGATCCGTGATTTATTCAGGAAGACTCCTCGACTTCGGAAAGAGAATACAGCTGCCGCATGGTCTTTTGTCCCTCCTGCGGGGCAAATCTATCTTGGTAAACCTGCGGCGGGGCTGCTGTCCATGATTCTCAATGCCGGAGCCGCGGCTCTAACCGCCTATGAGATCATCCAAGGGGATTGGGTGACGGGCCTGTTAGGTGGCGGGCTGCTTCTCAACGAGACTTTTTTCAAAGGGAATATGGAGAAAAACATCCAGTCGGTGTCCTCTGTCAACAAACTTTCCATTGAGGCTTTCACTGCTTCTCTGGACTCTCTGCTTATGTCGATGGAATCCTCCGGGCTGGAGCTGGACTAGTCATCCCAGACCAATGTCCTGGACTCGTCCGGATTGACTGTTATGCTGACCTTCAAAGTCTCTTCAGGAAGGATCTCCTCAATGTTTTCCGGCCATTCGATGACACATAGGTATCCGCTGTCAATGTAGTCGTAAAACCCGATGTCCAGGGCTTCGGAAATCTTCGTCACCCGGTAGAAATCAAAATGATACATCGGTTCTCCGTTCGCGGTCCTGTATTCGTTGACAATTGCGAAAGTAGGGGAGCTTACGGCGTCATCCCTGACTCCCAGCCGGTGACACATGGCGGCTGTGAAGGTGGTTTTGCCGGCGCCCATCGGGGCGAAAAAAGCTATTATCTTGTTGTCTCCGATCTCGGAGAGGAACTCGGCTGCTGCCCGGTCGATGTCCCCGATGTCTCTTATTGTGATTGTGTGTCTCATATTCTATCTCGGCCTCAGCCAAGTCTCAGGGTTCTGCGGAGTCTTCCCCGACCATATCTGGAAGTGTAGCTGGGTTTCCCCGGCGATGGTGTCAACTGTGCCGAGGTTCTGCCCGGTCTTGACTTTGTCGCCTTTCTTGACGGAGACATTATCCATCTTGCAATAGAATGAGAAGAAATTGCCGTGCTGGACCAGGACGCATTTGTTGTATCCGGGCATTACCACCACCTGTTTCACCTCACCGTCGAAGACTGCCTTTATAGAGGATCCCTGCTGTAGGGCTATGGAAATACCGTTGTTGAAAGGAAGCTTCAAGTTGGGATAGACAGGGTCGTATCGTTGCCCATAGTGTTCCACGACAGCTCCGTCAGCCGGCCAAGGAAGCTTGCCCTTGTTCGACTCGAATTTCTTCGCTAGAGTGTAGTCAATAGGTTTAGCAGGCTCTTTGCTGGTGGTTTTCCCTCCGGTTTTCGGGCTTTCCTTCTCGCTAAGCGCTTGGGCGATAATCCTTTGGATCTCACGATTCAGAGCCTCGACCTCCTTCTGCTTCTTGGCTAGATCCTGCTGGTATTTTTTCTTGTCTTTTTTGAGCTGGTTGACGAGTTTCTGGGAGTCATTCTGCTCTGCTTGAAGCTTGCCCACATCAGCGAGTCTTTGGCTCCTGACCGATTCGGCCTCTTTCCTGAGCTCTGCCAGAGCCTCTTTCTCTTTTTCGAGAGAATCCCTTGTCTCGATGATTTTTCCTGCCTGGATATTCATCTGCTTGGACAGATCCCTGAGATAACCGTACCTGCGGAAAGCCTGGCCAAGGTCGTCACTGGCGAGTATGTACATGTACCAGACTTTGGCGTTACGATTCTTGTAGGAGCTGCGCACAAGCTTGCCGTAGTATTCAGACAGGGTGTCAAGACGTTCGCTCATCAGCTTGATGTCCTTTTCCTTTGAGGATATAGAGTTGCTGATGCCGGTGATCTCTTTGTCACTTTCCGCCACGAGTTCTTTTCTGGCGTCGACCTTCTTGCGGATCAGGGCAAGCTGGTTGACCGCGTTAGCGCTCTTGGTGGCAATGGCCTTGATCTGACTGTCCAGAAGGGCGATTTCCTTCTGAAGCCTGGCTTTCTTTGTTTCCTGGGCCTTGGTGTCCTGGGCGAAGGCCTTCGTCGACCCTGCCGTAATGACGGTAAGTACAACCACCAGGAATAATGTCAGGAAGCGTCTCATTTTTCCTCTTCGAGTTTTCTCTTTGCGGCTTGAGCCCTGTAAACCTTTGCTAAATCAGTCTCGCCCAAGGAGTCAAGTACTTCCGCATAATGCTCCATGCAGGTGGAACTCTCTTTCCCTCCGTAGATCATGGCATGTTTGAACACGGCCTTGGCATCCTTGTCCTTCCCCAGAAGATGCAGGATCCATCCGTAGGTGTCAAGGTAGGTGGGATTGTCCGGCTCCTTTTCAATCGTCTTCTTGCTCATATCCCTCGCCTTCTTCAGGCTTTTGCCCTTCAAGGAGAGATAATACGCGTAGTTGTTGAGAGTGGGACTATAGTTCGGGTTGGCCTTCAGCACTTGTTTGTAGACCTTGAAAGCCTCTTCCTCATTCCCCATCTCGTGGTACATGTCTCCGATATTCGCAAGGGCCGGAATAGTCACGGAAGTGTCTCCGGCGGCAGCCTCGATGATTCTCCTGCTGTTGTCTATGACGCCCTGCCAGTCTTTTTTGTTATAGAGGGCGGCGATCTTCATGTCAAGGAAATCGGTCTCTTGCGGGAACCTGGCGAAAGCGCTGTCGCTCGCTTGGACCATGGAATCCCAGTCACTCATCGATCCGAGCATCTGGAGATATGTCAGTGTGGCATCAACACTCCCGGGATTCTCATCCATGTTCTTCCGGAAAAGCGTCTTGGCCTTGCCTGTCCTTTCGGTGGCATAAAAATACATTCCGGCCGATTTCAGGATAGAGCTGTCCTTGGGATGCCTCAGTACCATTGTGTCGTAAAGGGAATCGATCCTCGGTTTGAAGTTCTGGATGAGCCGGGGCTCCGACCTCTGGAGGAGCATGCCCATGTACTGGGACTTCGTCTGGGGATCGATCTGACCGTCATCAGCGAACTTGCCGATCACATTGAAGAAGCTGTCGTAATTCCTACGGATGCGATAGACCTCAGCCTCTCCCAGCATCGCGGGCATGTAATCGGCTTGAAGGTCAAGAGCTTCCTTGTAATACCCAAGCGCCAGTGAGTCCTTGTACTCAGCGAGCGTGTGGTCCCCGAGCTTAGTGAGAACATAGGGTGAGGAATATTCTTTATTGTAATCCTCAAGGACTTTCAGGGCTTCCTCCGGCTTGTTCTGGCGAAGAAGGATGTCGTATTTCGTGCCGATCACGCTCTCGTTTTTCCCGAAAACGGTCTCAATCTGGTCCATGGCGGCAATCGCCTTGTCAAACTGGTTCTGTTTGAGATAAAGGTTGACAAGGGAGAAGTAGATCTCATTCTTTTTCGGGAACTCTTTCAGATACGAATCCAGATGGGTCAGCGTTTCTTCAATGTTCATACTTGTACCAGTAATTGCCAGGATCCAGTTCCGAAGCCTTCTTGAGTGCTTCCTGGGCTCCTTTCACATCCCTGCTGTAGAGACCACACATGCCAAGGTAATACCAGGCCGCGTCATTACTCGGATTGGCTTTCAGGACTTCCTCGAGAAGCTTACCAGCTTTGGCTATTTGTCCGTCACCAATGTACCCGACCGCATCGACAAGCTTGCCGTCTTCTTTCCATGAGGAGCTCTCCTTGGTCTGGGAGAGGACCAGTCCGGATGAGCGGCAGCAAAGCGCCAACAGCGAAGCGATTATTTTTGTAGCAAGTCTCATAATATTCAGACCATCATACAAAAATAATGCTTTTCCTCGAAAAATAATGTTTTTATTGGCGGCAAAGACTTCCTTCGGCTCCCTGCGCTTCGCGCCCTATCCGGGAAAATGTCCGCCGAAGGAAGTCTTTGCCACCAAAGGCTGACTTTCTTATCTGCCGCCGGAATGGCCGCCACCGGAGAAACCACCGCCGCCTCCGAATGAGGTGTGGCCTCCTCCTCCGCCGAGAGCAGAGCTCCTGCTGGCCGCATAGGATGTCGCCGCTCGGTTGAAGTAGCGTGTCGATTCGTTGACAGTGCTCCAAAGAATCGTAGGATTCGTGTTGTTGAACTGCTCCATTGTCTTGGAGAGGGTGAAATATTCAGGACAGACTTTCTTGAAGTCCTTGTAGACCTGCTCGGCGATTCCGTACAAAGAGGCGAACACGAGATAATTGTTCCAAAGACCGACCTCTACGGCGCCCCTGTCCTGGATCAGCGTAAAGTCCTTGAGGAACTTCTTGAGCCCGAAGACCTCTCGGACTTCTCTCGCTTTCAGTGTCTTCAGGGACATGGAAGAGTCCTTTATCTTGTTTTGCCAGTTATAGATCATCTTCCCGTGCTTGTTCGCCCATCTTTTCAGCTCTTTCTTCTGGAGGATCGTATCCTCTCCAGCAGCCTCCTTAAAGAAATTGTAGATGTCCAACTCCATGTTGAGGTCAGGGCCGGACACATCGTCGTTGGTGAGAGTCAACTCGTTGATCTTGAACGCCGGATCACCTTCCAGTTGGGGGACCAGCTGGAACGCTCCCCGGTAGAACAGGCGCATCATGTAGGCTGCTATCAACTTGTCGCTTCCATTGAGGCTGTTTCTTGACACGGTCTTTGGGGAG
Source organism: uncultured Bacteroidales bacterium (assembly GCA_900320965.1). Lineage (GTDB taxonomy): Bacteria > Bacteroidota > Bacteroidia > Bacteroidales > UBA932 > Cryptobacteroides. The sequence continues at coordinate 36,315 of ONUG01000037.1, forward strand.
ATAAGCTTCATTATGTTCAATGACTTTCTCAGGTCTCCTCCCACCGGTACGCCCCTGAACCATTCGACATCACTTTCCTTGCCTCCAAGAAGCTCTTTACGGCGTTTCCGGTTGCTGATCTCAACCCAGATGAGGCCTCCCACTATCCCGAGGCTGATGAGCCCGAGCATTGCGAAAAGCAGGAAATCAACCAGATTCGAGAGGAAGTCCTTGCCGTTTTTGTATGAGCTGCCCTTCAGGGCCTTGTTTTTGACTTGCTCGAAGGTCTTGTCTTCGGTGATCTCAGGATGGAATATTCCTTTCTCAAAACCGATGAGAGCGATAAGCCTGCTCCTGTCAGAGAACCTCTCGGTGGACCAGTACTTTGCCGCCCCGTCGATGACTTCGGCCTCACCGTTGAAGCCGAATCCCCAAAGGAGGGTGTTCTCGGTGGTGAGGATAGTCCCGTTTTTCCGGATCGTAAGGGACACGTCATCTATCCCGTTGTCGGTCGTGGTGATGAACATGTGGTTGAATCCGTCCTTGTCGGAGTATCCCTTCACCAGGCCAGTGAGGGTGTATGAGACAATGTAGCTGTGGGGCCCGTTACTGCCCACGCCCCAGCAGATCTCATAGCCATCGGGCTTCCTGACAAGGCCGCATCGGAAGGCCTTCTTCTCACGGGTACGATCTATGTCCCAATTGGTTCCTTCACTCGTGTAGGTGGTTCCGGACTCGTCTGAGACACTGAGGTCATGGATGTCCATCTTGCCGAGGTTTTCCTTGCCGAGATACCATTCGGTGATGCTTCCGGCAACATCGATTTCCCAGACTTCCCTGACGAACGCCGAGCCGTCGTCCTGTAACTCAACATCTATCCGCACCGACTCGACCTCACTTTGAGCGAGGGAGGGGACGGATAGACACAAAAGGACGACGCCCAGGATAAACCCAAGCCGCCGCATATCTTTTTATTTGTTGAAAATGTCGGAGACGGAGGGAGCCTCAGACTTCGCCGCATCCTCAGGCAGGAGGTCATGGGTAGTGAAGCCGAACATCGAGGCGACCAGGTTCGAAGGGAACTGACGGACCATCATGTTCAGTTTCGTCACGGAGTCATTATACACCATCCTGGAGAGACGCACGTTCTCCTCGTATTGGCGTATGCTGGCCATGGTGTCGGTGAACATCTGGTTTGCTTTGAGGTCAGGGTAGGCCTCGGCCACGGCGGTAAGCCTGGTCATGACATCCATAATAGCATTCTCCTGGTCGGCGACCTGCTCTGGAGAAACGTTAGTAGCCCTGCGGGAAGCGATGACATCCGTGAGGGTATCATGCTCGTGGACAGTGTACTGCTTGGTCATCTCAACGAGGTTGGTGACAGCGTCCCACCTGGATTTGAGCTGGACATTGATCTGTCCGAAAGCGTTCTTCATCTTCTCCTCAAGGCTGACAAAAGCCCTCTGGGTCCTGATGATGTAAAGGCCGAGAATCACGACCAGAGCGATGATGATAATTGTTGTCATTTTGCTAAAGGTTTGTTGGTTAGTGATTTCCGTTATCCTACCACCCAAACGAGAACGTGGTTGTCGAAGGTGATGTACTCAAGTTCGAAGTTCTCCTCGTAGCCATCCTTGTGGATGAAGGTCGCGTCAAGCTCACCTTCGCCTCTCGGGCGGAAACGTTCCACCTCGATCTGCTCCGCAAAGTCCACATGGTAGGCGGAGACTCTCTTGAATATGGCCTCCTTGGCGCACCAGTAGATCGCCAGTTGCTCGTTGCGCTTGTCGTCGTCAAGGTCCTCGATCTCATCTTCGGAGAGCGCTTTGCGCTCGACTGCCGAGAAATCCCTTGCGAGGGACTCGATGTCAATGCCGACATCCTCGTTGTCGTTGAGGATCACCGCGACGTATTTCGCCGTGTGGGTTATGCTAATGTTGGTGACGCTGTTCTCCAGGTAAGGCTTGCCGTTGTCATGGTGACTGAGGTAAACTTTCTCACCGAACAGCTCGCACAGCAGCGCCCTGACCGCTAGTCTTTGTTTTCGCAGGGACTCGCTGCTGATGAACGAGATCTCTTCCATCTCGTCGCTCGGGACCGAGGCAAGCTCCCGAAGCTCGTCTTCGGTCTCAGTTATTTGCCAGACGCCGATGAGCGACCGGCTCTCTTCCAATTCTTTCTTGAGGTATAGTGCCATAGTTAAAATGCTCCCCGGACTATTCCGGCGAGTGTTTTATTAATATTCAAAAGGGAATACGACAACGGGTCGTCGGACCGTTGGTCCGCCTTGGATGAGTCAGTTAATACACAACTGGGAGGCTCCATATACTGTTGTCGCTAATTATCACCACAAATATATATATTTTTTGAATTACAAAGAAATAATATTTTCCGAAACCCAATGCAATTTGCTATCTTTGTGGCTCGGTTAAATGAAAAACGTTAAATACAAATAAACATTTAAAGAAATGGGTTTTTTGACTAATGACAAACTGGTCATCGTCGGCGCCGCCGGAATGATCGGATCAAACATGGCCCAGACAGCGGCCATGCTCAAGCTTACCCCCAACATTTGCCTTTATGACATCTTCGAGCCCGGTCTGAAGGGTGTTCTCGCTGAGATGGACCACTGCGCCTTCCCTGGTGTCAACATCACTGCCACCATCGACCCGAAAGAGGCTTTCACCGACGCCAAGTACATCATCTCCTCCGGTGGAGCTCCCCGTAAAGAGGGCATGACCCGTGAAGATCTTCTCAAGGGCAACTGCAAGATCGCCGCTGAGTTCGGTGAGAACATCGAGAAATATTGCCCGGATGTGAAGTTCGTCGTTGTAATCTTCAACCCGGCCGATGTCACAGCCCTTACAGCTCTCATCCGTTCTGGTCTGAAGCCTGAGAAGCTAACTTCCCTCGCCGCCCTCGACAGCACACGTCTGCAGGAGGCTCTCGCCCAGGAGTTCGGTGTCCAGCAGTGCAAGGTTACCGGCGCCCACACTTACGGTGGTCACGGTGAGGCCATGGCAGTTTTCGCCTCCCAGGTCAAGATCGATGGCAAGCCTCTGGCTGAGATGGGTCTTTCCGAGGAGCGTTTCGCCGAGATCAAGCACAACACCATCCAGGGTGGAAGCAACATCATCAAGCTCCGCGGCCGCAGCTCCTTCCAGAGCCCAGCTTACTGCGCTGTCAAGATGATCGAGGCCGCCATGGGCGGAGAGGTCTTCACCTGGCCGGCCGGCACTTATGTCAACAACGAGAGGTACAAGAATGTCATGATGGCCATGCCGACCGTCATCGACGCCACCGGATGCCACTTCACCAACCCTGAGGGCACCGCTGAGGAAATGGCTGCTCTCGACGCTTCTTACGAGCACCTCTGCAAGATGAGGGATGAGATCATCTCTCTCGGTATCATTCCCGCTGTCGCTGACTGGGCCACCGAGAACCCCAACCTGTAGTCGTTGAGTTTTGAAAAGATATCTTATTCTTTGGCTAGCAGTTTCCCTGCTAGCCATTTCTTGTTCCAAGGGGACCGGAGATCTTGAGACCATCCTGTCCCGTCAAGTCGTGACATTTAATGAGCCGCCGTCCAGGACTCCAGCTCCATATTCGGTGGATGCTCCACTGATGGGCAACGGCTTCACAGGCGTGGCGCTTGCCGGGGGGCCTGATGAGCAGGTTTTCTATTTGGCCCGCAATGACTTCTGGAGATTGAAGTCGGCTCACGACGAGACTTATCCGGCAGTGCTCGGCCATGTCAGACTGTCTTTGCCTGAAATGGAGGGCGCATCTTACAAGGTTGAGCAAAAGCTTTATGATGCCACGACTGTCGGCCACTTCGCAAAAGGCGGCAAGTCGGTCCTGATGGAGGCATATATGCCGGCTACGAGAGACTTGCTGGTGATCAGCCTTAGTGCTGAAGGTAAGGAGCCTGTTGAGGGAACCGTCACTTTGGAACATTCTGATACCGAGGTGCCTTTCCCTGGGATTAGGGAAAGCGGGACCACTCCGGAAGGAATAAGATACATCTCGAGAGCTTTTGAAGACACTTCTGTCGAAATTCCGACCAAGGCTGCGGCCGCCATGCTTGCGAAGACCGGAGCCGATGGTTCTTTCATACTGCGCCCGGGGAAACCGCTGACCATTGTCTGCGCTTTCTCCAGCAATTTCAAGTCTGACGATTGCCTCCAGACCGTCATTGACTGTCTCATCACTATTGGCGACCTGCGGCAATCCCGACCCTCGTCTCCCTGCGCTTCGCGCCCTATCCGGGTAAATGGTCGCCGAGGGTCGTCTTACCGCAGGACCGCAAAGCAAATGATTCCGACAAGGCAGTTGAAGTCTATTCGGGAAGAACATGAACAGTGGTGGAGGGAATATTGGGAGAAATCCTATGTGTCGATTCCTGATCCGGACATCGAGAGGCAGTACTATGTCTCACTGTACGGCATGGCCTGTTGCAGCCGCGACCCCGACTTCCCACCGTCCCTCTTCGGCACCTGGATCACCCAGGAACCACCATGGTGGATGGCCGACTATCACCTCAATTACAATTTCAACGCACCGTTCTATGCCTTGTATTCAGCTAACCGGCTGGAACAGGCGGACACCTATCACGCTCCGCTTCTGGCGGCCATTCCCAGAGGGGAATACTATTCCGAGACCGTGACCGGAATCCCTGGAGGGATCATGCTCCCAGTCGGAATAGGCCCTCTCGGAATCGAGACTACCAGGTGGTCAGACTACATGGAAAAAAATCATAGGGAATGGCGAGAGAACGGCAACATCGAGGCTGGAGGAATGTTCTGGGGCCAGAAAAGCAATTCCGCTTACGCCGTGGTCAACATGGCGATGCGATTCTACCGCACTTGGGATGAGGAATATGCCAGAAAAGTTTATCCATTCGTAAAAGGGGTGGCGACCTTCTGGGAGAACTACCTTACCCGGGACGGTGACCGCTACATTATTCTCAATGACGCCATCCATGAGGGTACTGTCGGGACGATGAACCCGATCCTCTCTCTCGGGCTCTCCAGGATGGTGTTCGACACGGCATTGGACATGAGCGAGTTCCTCGGAGTCGATGAGGACAGAAGAGCGGTCTGGAAAGAGCGGCGGGACCATATTTCGGACTATCCTACTCAAGAGAGAAATGGACGTACTGTGTTCCGCTACACGGAGAGGGGAACCGACTGGTGGCCGAGCAACACATTGGGCCTCCAGCACGTCTATCCCGGCGGGCAGGTTGGTCTTGCCAGCGATCCTGAACTCTTGCAGGTGGCCTGGAATACGGTCGACGAGATGCGCAGGTGGTTGGATTTCAATGCCACCAACAGTTTCTATCCGGCTGCTGTCAGGGTCGGCTATCCCGCCGACAGCATCTGGACCCATCTGAAGGAATATTCACTACACACCTACGGGAACGGCTTCCAGAAAGACAATCCTCACGGCGACGAGAATTGGAGCACGGTCCCCAACACCATCAATGAGATGATGTGCATGGGCCATCAGGGCATTGTGAGAATATTCCAGGGCTGGCCTAAGGATAAAGACGCTTCCTTCCACCAGATCAGGGTCGAAGGCGCTTTCCTGGTGTCGGCCTCCATCAAAGATGGTGTGGTCGGAGAGGTGACAATAGTGAGCGAGAAGGGAAGGCCTCTCACTTTATTAGACCCTTGGACTGGGGAATATATTCATTTAGAGACAGTTCCCGGAGAAACCTATAAGTTTGGCCCAAAGTAGTCCGGTCTCTCAGTTCACTACGTAATTCCTGATGTAGCACCCTTGGCGCTCGCCTTTCAGGACCTTCATCTTCAGGACATGACGGCCCGGTTCAAGGTCATTGGCAAGTATATGGAGCCATGGGATGTGTAATCCTTTGCTCCAGGGTGTGAAAGTGTCGAGAATTGGATATTCCTTGCCGTCTATTGTGTAGGATAGTTTGCCGGCATTCGGACCGCAGGTGCAGTAGAGTCCTACAGCCTTTCCCTCGAACTCGAGAGTCAGTGAACCTCCTTCCTCGCAGACCAGGGTAGGGACGTGGACATATTGCTGCCTGGTTCCGGCTCCGTCGGTGGGTGTCCAGTCTTCTTCCAAGCGGAACCCTTTGGTTTTCAACGCTGAAGTGGGTGGCAGCAAGCGGCCGTTCTCGTAACAGTCAGCCTCGAGGGGCTTCTTGGAAAGGGAGTGTGGCTTCCGGGAATATTCCTTTGCGGGCTTCGTGAAAGCGTCCAGGACCTTCTCGATGGCGGCGGTGTAAATCTTGTGGCCGAACGGTGCTGGATGTGTGCCGCCAAATGTCTTCCAGTCAAACTCTCCGGTTTTCATCCTCTCGGAGACCTCAGAGGCGAAATCTATTGAAGTCAGGTGGTAGTGGTTGGCGACCCTCTCGTGGTTCATGATGACATCCGGGATCTCGCCGCCGTCCAGCAGGGGAATGAAGGGGTCATAGATGAAGTGAAGGAAGACGATGTCCATGTATGGGTTGGCTTTAAGCGCATGACGTACTATACCTTCCATTCCGAGTACCTGCTCCTTCGGGCCGAAGAAGTTGGTGTCGTCATTGACCGCGGCCTCAACAAACAGAAGGTCCGGCACCCCCTTGGCCAGCACGTCCTCCTCGAAACGGAAAGCGTGCGGAGTTGAACCGAGGGAGGATATTCCGGCATCGATAAAGGTGAACTCCGTGTCCGGAAAGCGTTGTCTCAGATCATCTTTGATCATGTCCTTCCAACCTTCCATCTCTGTGATGGAGCCGCCAAGAAAAGCCACCGTGGCCTTTTTCCGCACGGTCATGGCTTCCAGGGAGTTGTCCAGGTCACCACGGAGATTGATCTTCTGGTGGGCAGTGTACGATTCCGTGTGCGCCTTGATGAAATCCACGACAGGGGTCGGGTCCTCAAGGCTGTGGGGATGGTGCCCGCAGTCAGGCTTGACGATCACCTCGACAACTCCTCCCATCGCCTGGTAGGCGTCCCTGACCTTATGCATATTTTCGTCGTAGGGTACGCCCTCGTCTGCTCCTCCGCATACGGAAATGATTGGTATTCCCGCCTTTGCCATTCTGGGAAGATGGTTGATGGCGTTGCCGGTGAAGTTGCTGTCCACATCTTCGTCTTTCACGCCCCACTCAACCAGGAAGCCATTCCAGAACTCCGGTTGGTGACGCCCTGGCCATGAGGTGATGTCGCAGACAGGGGCATCGACATATAGCGCCGAGACTGTCTCGGGGTATTTGTCAGCCCATGCGAAAGCCATATATCCTCCCCGGCTGAAACCTTCGACGACCATCTTCTCCGACAGGCCGAATTCCTTGACTGTGAAGTCGTAAAACTTCTTCGAAAGTTCCACGGCTCTCGGACTTCCGTACAGGTGGGTGACATCGTAATAGGCCAGATGCCATCCCTCTTTCAGAAGCGCTTGATCCACAGAAGGAAAGGCTCCAAAGAAAGCCGGTCTCCAGATCCATGGGTTTCCGGGAGCGGCTTCTTTGGGAATGACCACGAGGGCATCCCTTCCTTCGACCTTGAAATCATACCTGTCACATCCTTCCCAAGTGGATTTCTCACCTGGATACTCCTGGGCTGAGAGAAAGGCGGAAGCGAATACCGCGAGAGTCAGTAAGAATCTTTTCATATTCCAAATATAGGCATTTTTGACTTGAAATGTGGCTGATAATTATGTACATTCGCGTATAAACAATAACAACAGTCAAGATGAGTAAGAAGGGTTTTCTTTGTTGTTTTTTAGTATTTCTTTCATTATTCGCCGCAAGTGCGCAGCAAGTCACGACTTTCGAAGGACGGTTTTTCTCGAAAGATCCTAAGGCTAACGGGGTTACCGATCTCCATGGGGAGACGGAAGTGTTTGACAATGCCCAGCGGTTGGCTTTTCTGAATAGTTATGCCACATATGCTTCCAAGTTCTGGGGAGATCCCGGGCTTGACACCCCGCTGTTCAAGGAATCAGACATAGAAGAAAAACTGGCTGGAATAAAGCCTCAGCCTTTGACTTCCATAAGGCGTACAATCCGCCTTGATGAATGGAAAGCTTATGGATATAAAAAAGGCAAGGAAGCCTCGCAGGCCGCGAATTGGGCAAAATGGACAGCCTCTGGTGCCAAGATTTCTGACGGATGTCTTGTCCTTGACGGGAAGTCGGCCTCTCCTGTAATTCCGGCCCTTGACTGGCGTTTCAGGATGAGGGCCACCCTTTCTGAGATTCCAGAAAACCTTCATGTCATTCTGAGCGGTGGTTCGGCTCCGCTCACCAACCGGGTGGAAGGGCCCGTCGTCGACATCCCCGTCGGTCCCCATAAGGATTTTGAGATCTACTGCGACCTTGTTAATGGAGTCATATTCCTATCCTCCGAAGGAAAGACGATTAAGGAGTGGTCCCTAGGTGGTTCGGCTCCGCTCACCAACCATGGTTCGGCTCCGCTCACCAACCGGGTAGAAGGGATCACCCTTTCGGCGGTCGGCGGTAAGGCCTCCGTCGAGAACATCTCCCTCTACAATTTCGAAAATCATCTGGAAGACGATGCGGTGGCTCCATACTGGACTGAGATGATCTTTGACGAGGATTTCGAGACTGTTCCGTCCATGCATGACTGGCAGTCAGTCTCTTACGATGACTCTTCCTGGGAACTTGTCCGCCTTCCGTCATCTCATGGAGGCTTTAAGGGCGCTGGAGAGAGCTATTATCTGAGAACTAATGTCAAAGTCGGAGATTTCAGGAAAGCGACTTTGAAGATGGAGACCCTTGATCCGGGCGGCGAGGTCTGGGTCAACGGTGAAGTCGCGGCGGTTCTAAACGGCCGTCTGCCCAGGGAAGTCGATGTGACTGAATATCTCCGCCCCGGAGAAGAAAACACAATCGCCGTCAGGGTGAAACCCTATTACACGGACGCCACTGTCTTCCACTGCCCCAACGACCACAACATCGGCTGGTTCCTTGGAAGGACGGAACTCGTTCTGACTGATGAGATTGGATATATTACCGAAGGTTTGGTCCACACCCTGTCGCTGGATGGTCAAAGTGCTGTCCAGCACCACAAGGTCACTTTGAAGAATGACTCCACCAAACCTTGGAAGGGCAGCCTTACTGTCAATTATTATCCTTGGTTCCCTTCTGAGGGAGCTCTTGCGGCAAGTGTCTCAAAGGAGGTTGAACTCCGTCCACGGGTGGACAATCCAGTAAGCGTGGATCTCCGTCTGGACGCTCCTGAAATATGGGCAACCTCCGATCCTAGACTCTACAAGGTTGAGGTCATCCTGAAAGATGCTGATGGCGAGCCGGTTGACGATTATGTGACCACTACGGGGATACGCCTCATCGAGCAAAAGGAAGGTGTCCTGTACATCAACGGCAAGCCTGAAATCCTTGGAGGCGGGCAGATATTCGGTTACCGCCTTCCACTTGAGACTGTGGCGAAGACGATCCGTTGCGCCAATCCTGAGCAGATCATGGGCGAGCTTATGATGGTGAAAGAACTTGGCAACCTGCTCCGGATCCATGTCCACGCCGAGAATGAGGCTCCGAGCGGCATCAATGATCCCAGGTTCGCTGAATATGCCGACCAAATGGGCCTGTACCTCATCTGGCAGACTTCCAGTTGGATCCGGGAAGGCGAGGTCTGGAATGTGGACATCGCCAACTATCCGGTCTATATGCGGCAGGTCTTCAATCATCCTTCCATTGTCATGTGGGAGGCGAGCAACCATCCCAACAAGTTCAAGCAGCATGATTTCAAGGACTCTGAGGATTACATCAACGCCATTGTTCCCGCGATTGTCGGGACTGACAGCAGCCGCCTTGTCTCACCGACATCCTTCTGGCAGCACCTGCATTACGCCAACTATGACGGCACTCAGGATGTCAACGGCGGGACCCATCCCAGGAATCCCTGGCTGATGCACAGGATGATGACCCGTGGCAGCCAGGATTGTTACACCGGTTATGACACCGACTGGAGCATGGTCAGGAACCATCCCAGGGATTTCGCCAAATCCTGCCTGGAAGCAAAGGACTTGTGCTATTTCAATTTCGAGCATGAGGAGTCGATCGCCCAGCCCAATTGGGAACTCGCGAGGAAAGAGCCTTGGTACAAGATCCAGTCTTACGAGAAAGATTACGACACCGGGAATATCGGCCGTCCTCTCCGGGATGACGAATGGCGTGTCGGTCAGGGTTATCAGGCTTTCGGAGCATGGGAGTCGATGAAAGTGCAGACCCTCGCGGGGGTCAGCGGTTTCTCGTGGTGTTCGCTGGAGTCCGGTCCCAACATGTTCACATATCAAAAGCCGATAGTGGATCCGTTCCGGGTCCCTAAACTGGCCTTCTATGCCAACCAGATGGTTTTCGGGAGGTTATGGGCGGCATCTGATGATGTCGATGTCGCCTACGGGCCCGGCGATATGATCCGTCCGGTGATATTCAACCTTGACGGGGCTTGTGCTGTCAACCTCACTGTCGAACTTCAGAATGAAAAAGGGAAGGTTTTGGAGCGAAAGGTTTTCAAGAATATTTCCGTTCCTTCCGGGAGGTCAGTCACTCGTTTGGAGCCTTTCCGGTTCAGGCGCTCCAGCGAGGGAACACATTTTATTGTGTATAAACTTAATAGATTATAGATCATGTTTTTAGGGAAATTCTTAGCGGTCCTTGCGGTTGGGCTCACTGTACTCTCCAGTTGCTCGACAACGAATAATCAGGCCAAATCTCCTGGCGACGAAGACTGGAATGTTTTCCTCGAGGACGTCTTACCTATGCTGGGCCACCGCAACTGGATTGTAATCACAGACATGGCCTATCCTCTCCAGTCCGGGCAGGGGATTACTACCCTTTATGCTGACGAGCCATATCTTGAAGTCTTGAAAACTGTCAACGAAAAGGTCAAGGCCGCTCCTCATGTATTCGCCCATGTCTATAACGACAAGGAGCTGGAATATATTACCGAAGAGATGGTTCCGGGAATAGGGGAACTGCGGTCGGGAATACGTTCTATATGTGGTCCGGAGGCTCAGAGTGTAATGCATGAGGAACTGATCTCCCGCCTTGACGAGGCTGGTAAGTTGTTCAGTGTCTTGATCATAAAGACCCCTCAGACAATCCCTTACACCACCACTTTCTTCGAACTCGACTGCGCCTACTGGGACGCGTCCCGGCAAGCCGCTCTAGATGATCTTGTCAACCATCCATAATCGTTAAACTATCCAGACATGAGAATCAAAGTAATCGTTCTAGCGCTTGTGATGCTGGCCCTGGTCGGGGTCAATCCTTCCTGCAAGGCTCAGGCACCCCAAATCCAGAGTCAGTGGAATGGGGCTCGAGTGGCTTTCCTGGGGGATTCCATCACTGACGAGGGACAGCTTCCTGGCCAGGAGATCTACTGGCATCAGCTCGCTTCAATACTTGGAATCAAACCTTATTGCTACGGGATAAGCGGTCATCAGGCTACTCACATCTTAGGACAGGCGGAAAAACTGAATGCCGAACACGGTCAGGATGTCGATGCTATATTGATATTCATCGGGACCAATGACTTCAACAGCGCTGTGCCTCTTGGCGAGTGGTATAAGGAAGACTTGCGGGTCGTGAACCGGAATGGCGTTATGACTCCCTTGAAACATCGGTCCATCGTGATGGAAGGAGCCACGACGAGAGCCGCTATCAACAGGTTTATGGCTTATCTTAAGCATAATTATCCCACCAAGCAAGTCATTCTTCTGACACCGATCCACAGGGGATATTTTAATTGCGCTCCAGACAACATCCAGCAGCCGGAGGACTACGCCAACCCGCTCGGGCTGTACATCGATGACTACATCAAAGTCATCAAGGAGACGGCCGATGTCTGGGCTGTCCCGGTGATCGACCTGGCTAGCGTTTGTGGGCTTTATCCATTAGAGCCGGAACATGCCCGTTATTTCAGGGAGAACGGGAAAAGCCTGGAATATTCTCCTTCCGTCGCAGCCTCCGCCAATGCCGGGAATCGGGAAGGTCTTGAGCATCATGACCTTCTGCATCCCAACACAGAAGGACATCTTCGGATGGCCTACGCCCTTGCGTATCAGCTTCTTGGCTATCCATCCAGGTTTTAACTTTCAGGATCGGTTTTATCTTGAATATGAATAAATTCCGGCTGCCCAACACGTATGTCATCATCGCCCTGATCATCGTCCTTTCGGCGATGATGACTTGGTTTATTCCCGGGGGGCAGTATGTCAAGGCTGAGGACGGATCATTGACTTACGAAGCTGTTGAATCTGTTCCCCAGACTTGGCAGGTGTTCACGGCCGTCTACCATGGTTTTGTAAAGCAGGCGGGAATAATCATATTCATACTCGTGGTCGGTGGCGCTTTTTGGCTCTTGAACGCTACCGGAGCGGTCGAGACCGGCATCAAGCGCTTTATCGTCATGATCGGTAACCGGGACAAGATGGTTCTGGTGCTGCTTACGGTGCTGTTCTCTTTAGCAGGGGCGGTTTTCGGGATGAGCGAGGAGACGATTCCTTTTGTCGGGATAGTTGTGCCGCTCGTGATCTCCATGGGATACGACGCTTTTATGGGGATGCTGGTTGTCTATGTGGCGTCAAATGTCGGATTCTCAAGTGCTTTCCTTAATCCGTTCACAGTTGGGATAGCCCAGGGAATGGCAGACTTGCCTCTCTTTTCCGGGATGGGGTACAGGCTTTTCTGCTGGGCATTCTTCACTTCATTGTTGGTGGTGTTTGTTTTGGTTTATGCCCGGGCCCTTCGACTCCGCTCAGGGACCGGTGAGGTTGGTGCCTCCTATAGTACGGTTGGTGAGCGGAGCCGAACCACCGTACAAGAACCTGCGGAACCACTTTCCCGCCGCCAGCGATGGATCCTGATCGTGCTGTTGCTGACAGTCGTGGCGCTTGTTGTCGGAGTCACCTGTTTCGAGTGGTATATGCCAGAGATCACAGGCCTTTTCCTCGCTATGGGGATCCTATGCGCAGCCATCGCCGGATTCAGCGCTGACAGGACAGTCAAGGAACTTATGGCTGGCGCCAAAGATATACTATCAGCGGCCCTTGTGGTCGGTTTCGCTTCTGGGATCATAGTCATCCTGCAGGATGGAAAGGTAATCGACAGCATCCTCCATTCCATGCAGGAAGGACTTGATGGTGGAGGCGATGTGGGGTCTCTTAGCGCCATGTACGGCATCCAGGCCGTGATTAATTTCCTCATTCCCAGCGCAACAGCAAAAGCGGCCATCACCATCCCAGTCATGGCCCCCTTCGCCGAC
>ONUG01000219.1 GCA_900320965.1 uncultured Bacteroidales bacterium
CGTCCCTGTCGAAGGCCAACATAGAGCTATCCGTGTCGCTGACGGCCATCAGCACGGCGCTGGCGGTAATCCTTACCCCGGCCAACTTCTTCATCTGGGGCAACTTATACCTCCACACAGCCAATGTCGCGGCTGACGTGCCGACCTTGGTCATCCCCTTGTGGGACGTGTTCAAGACAATATTCATCCTACTCGGAACCCCGCTCACCCTCGGAATCCTGTTCGCCCATTTCCTGCCAAAGGTGGCAGATAAACTGAAAAAGCCATTCCAGTGGCTCTCGATCCTGTTTTTCATCGCGATGGTGATACTGTCCTTTGCCGGAAATCTGGACGCTTTCCTCAAGTGCGTTAAATACATTTTCTTCATAGTGTTCATCCACAATCTGCTGGCTTTGGGTATAGGGTTCGGGATAGGGACCGCTTTCAAGGTGCCTAACCGCGACAGACGAACCCTCACCATCGAGACAGGAATCCAGAATTCAGGTCTTGGCCTGGTGCTTTTGCTTGGAACACCGATCTTCGCTGGATTCCCTCCGCATGGGGGAATGCTGGTGATAACCGCCTGGTGGGGAATATGGCATATAATATCCGGACTGACAGTCTCCACGATATTCAACCTGAAGGACAAGCGAACCGCATAGTGATATGAGGAAACCCTACGAGAGAGATTGGAGGTATTCCTGGGCAAGGATATGGTGCGATGACGCGATTCGCAGCATGTTCAACCATATCTCCTCTGAGGGTAAAGAGAATGTGCCCACTGACGGGGCTGTTCTTCTGGCTCCTAATCATTGCAACACAGTCATGGATGCTTTGGTCATCCTACAGGACTGGAAAGACGCGACCCTCTTCGGGGCCAGGGCTGACGTATTCCACAAGCCATTGGTCAGAAAGATTCTCCATTTCCTGAAGATACTCCCCCTTCCAAGGGCGTGCGACGGCGTCAAAGCAGTCCTGGACAACAGGTCCACAATTGAGGAAGTAGTTGATTGTCTGGATCATGGGATGAGATACTGCATGTTCTGCGAGGGAACCCACCGGCCCATGCATTCCCTTCTTCCGTTGAAAAAGGGGATCGTCCGGACAGCCCTTTCGGCGAATGAGCGTTTCGGAGACCGCAAACCAGTTTACATTGTCCCCGTAGGGCTTGAATATCAGGACTATTACCGGATAAAGACACCCATCAGAATCCGTTACGGGAAAGCCATCAATGTGACAGAATTCGTTTCCACCAATCCGGAAATGGCTGAAAGCCATATATATAGGCACATTCTTGACACACTTAAGGAACGGATTTCCTCTCTTATCACCTGTCTTCCTGATGACGACACTTACGAGGGCAGGTGGTCGTTGACTAAGATTTCCGACGTTAAAACAGCGATGGCTGCCAGCGCTGACAGAATCAAGGAAGCCAGAATCTTCGAATTGAGGCGTAGGAACGAGGGACTGTCTTCCTGGTCCTTTAAGAAGGATGGGACCGGACTACGGGTCATTGTGAAGACTCTCGCCTTCATCCTGCTGCTTCCATTAATACTGTTCTCCGCCGTAACCGCGGCTCCCATGTGGATCCCGTCAGAGTATCTGGCTGGCAAAATAAAGGACAAGGCCTTCGTACGGACGGCCCGCTTCGGTGTCAAGTTCGCGCTAATGCCCTTATTGGTAATTATTTGGGTGCCAGTGTACTTCCTTTGTCTGCCACCCGTCCAGGCCGTTATAGTCTTCCTTTTGTCCTTCTGGTCACATAGCATATTCTATGAGGCGCTGGAGCAGGGACGTATCCTGATCTCCGATATCCGGCTCTCACTCGGACATAAGGAACTGAAAGAATCCTTCTCGAAATGTCAAATACAAGAAATATGAAAAAAATGCTTATGGCAGCCGCTCTCCTTGCTGGCTGCGTACTCTACACTAACGCCCAGGAAGTAACCAAAACAGGCCTGAACTTTGGCCCTCTTCCCGCTGTCGGATATTCATCCGACCTTGGATGGCATTATGGAGCCCTCACCGACATTTACTGGTACGGTGATGGTTCCACATATCCGGAATACATGTGGAAGGCAAATGTCGAGGTCTCAAGGTATTCCAAAGGCAACACGGTGCTTCACAGCTTCTTCGACAGCAAGTATCTCCTGCCCGGCCTTCGTGTCTCTGCCGCCATATCTTATTTCGGCAATAAGACATATTCATTCTATGGTTTCAATGGAGCCTCCTCACTCTATGTCCCCGAACTGGACAGGATCACAGATGACGGATTGGGATTCTTCCTCATGAGAAGGGACATCTTCCGTATAATGACCTGCCTCCAAGGTTCGTTCGGCGACAGCAAGTGGGGATGGGCCGGTGGCATCACCTATTGGAATATGAATACAGGTCACGCCAAGAACAAAGGGCTTACAGACGGTACGACATCCCTGTTCGACCTGTATGTCAAGAACGGGATCATCCCTGAGGCCGAGAAGACTGGAGGTCAGCATCTGGAGTTCAAGGCCGGCGTAGTCTATGACAGCCGTGACCACGAAAACAACCCGACCAGGGGAGCCAACCTGGAAGTTTACGCCTTCGGATCACCTGACATTATTTCCAAGCACGACAATAATTACCTCAAACTGG